>WGFP01000057.1 GCA_015492195.1 Acidiferrobacterales bacterium | reverse complement strand
GGAGATGGACGCAGCCTCCGCCCAGGAAGTGCTGATGCCCGCGGTGCAACCGGCGGAGTTGTGGCAAGAGTCCGGGCGCTGGGACGAATACGGCCCGGAATTGTTGCGACTCAAGGACCGGCATAAGCGGGACTTCTGTTTCGGTCCCACCCACGAGGAGGTGATCACGGACCTCATCCGCCGCGAGATCAAGAGCTACCGCCAGCTGCCCGCGAACTTCTACCAGATCCAGACCAAGTTTCGTGACGAGATCCGTCCGCGTTTCGGCGTGATGCGCGCGCGCGAGTTCCTGATGAAGGACGCCTATTCGTTTCATATCGATGAGACCTCGTTGAAGGAAACCTACGAACGGATGCACGCCACTTATTCACGGATCTTCCAACGCGTCGGCCTGGAATTCCGCGCCGTGGCGGCCGCCACGGGCGCCATCGGCGGAAACCTCTCGCATGAATTTCACGTGCTGGCCGACTCCGGCGAGGATGCCATCGCGATCTGCTCCCGCTGTGATTACGCCGCCAACGTGGAACTGGCCCAGACATTGCCGCCGGTCGGCAAACGGGCGGCGCCTTCCAAGCCCCTGGAAACGGTGGACACCCCCGGCCAACACGCGATCGAGGAAGTCTCCCGCTTTCTCAAGGTCGATCCCAAGCAGACGATAAAAACCCTGCTCGTGAAAGGCACGGGCGGCGTGATCGCGCTCGCGTTGCGCGGCGATCACGAACTCAATGTCGCCAAGGCGGAACAACTGCCGCAAGTCATGAAGCCCTTGATTTTTGTCACGCCGGGCGAGGTTGAGCTCGCGGCCGGCTGTGAGCCGGGTTCCATCGGCCCGGTGGGCCTCAAGGTGCCGGTCATCGCCGATGAGAGCGCGGCGCGGCTTGCCGACTTTGTGTGCGGGGCGAATCAAAACGGAAAACACTTACGGAACGTCAACTGGGGGCGCGACCTGCCGGAACCGGAGGTCGCCGACATCCGCAACGTGGTCGAGGGCGACCCCTGCCCCAACTCCCAGCAGTCCCGGTGCAGCGGTACGCTCTCCCTTCGCCGCGGCATTGAAGTGGGCCACATCTTTTATCTCGGCACCAAGTACAGCGAGGCCATGAACGCCACGGTGCTGGACGAGGCCGGCAAGTCCATTACGATGGAGATGGGCTGTTACGGCATCGGCGTCTCGCGCATCGTCGCCGCCGCCATCGAACAAAACCACGACGACAACGGCATCATCTGGCCGGACGCGATCGCACCGTTTCACGTCGCCCTCGTGCCCATCGGGCTGAACAAGTCCAAAGCCGTGGCCGAGGCCGCGGAGAAGCTTTATGCCGAACTGCAAGCAGCCGGCTTCGAGGTGCTCTTCGACGACCGTAACGAGCGCCCCGGCGTTATGTTCGCCGACATCGATCTCATCGGCATCCCGCACCGCCTGGTCGTGGGCGACAAGGGCCTCGCCAACGGGATAGTGGAATACAAGGGCCGGCGTGATAAAAAACCCCGCGATATTCCTCTGGATCAGGTCATTTCCGAATTATCACGAATCATCAAAAGCTGAAGAATGTTGGTTACGCGTTTGTGTGCACGAATTCACCTTACACCATGACGATGTAACAGGCCGCCTTGCAGAAAACAGGGGCGTGGCCTACCTTCCGAATAAGAGAACCACAAACATTCACGGCATGCGCGCAAGACTTCTGACGACGGTTATCATCGGCACGGCCTTCTGGCTGGGCGGCCAGACGTTTGCGGCAAGCGGTAAAGCGGACCCGGAACTGCGCGCGCTGCTCAAAAAGGCCGTGGCGGAATCCGACAGCTTCGCCGACCGCTTCGATGCCGAAGTCTGGCTGACCGACATGTCGCAGCGGCTGGGAAAACGCATTCCCGACGCCCGTTACCGCATCAAGCTTCTGAAGACCGTGCATTACGAGGCCAAACGCGCCGGTTTGGCCCCCGAACTGGTGCTGGCGGTGATTGACGTCGAAAGCGATTTCAACCAATTCGCGATTTCATCCGCCGGCGCGCGCGGCCTGATGCAGGTAATGCCTTTCTGGCTCAAAGAAATCGGTAAACCCGGCGACAGCCTGTTTCGGATACAAACCAATCTGCGGTACGGCTGCACCATCCTGAAATATTACCTCGACAAGGAAAAAGGCAACCTGCGCACCGCGCTTGCGCGCTATAACGGCAGCAAGGGCACGCGCACCTACGCGGCACGTGTCAACAAGGTGCTCAGGACGCGATGGTATAAGCAGTGAGGAGACCGGGGTGAGGCGTGAGGAGTGGTGAGTAATAATTAAAGAAGCTCTGATCAATTCGTCATGCCGGACTTGATCCGGCATCCAGGTCTTTGATCTTTATGGATTCCGGTTCCCGGATCGCGTCCGGGACAGGCTTTCGCCGGAATGACGGTTCAGGAATTAATCAGAGCTTCTTTAGATCGAGGAATCTTTACACTCTTTAAGATTAATAAATCTGCGTTACCCGCGGGCCAATCGCGCATCTCGGCTGTTCCCTGCGTTGCTCTCGATCGCTGCTCCCGGTGCGACTCTACCTCCTACATCCCTGGAGTCGTACCTCCCCACATCCCTGTGGGTCGCTGCGCTCGCGGCATTCGCACATCCATGTGCATCACGCCAAGGCGTAAAGATTTTTTTATTATCAAAAGCTTTTCTCTGCGTCTTTGCGCCTTTGCGTTGAGTGATCATATAAATCATAACTTCCTTAAGATATTCTTGGCGTCAATAGATGGTTAAGGTTAACGACCGCCAGCAACAGCAGCGCCGCCACGGCATTGTGGGCCGTGACCACGGTCAGCGGCAGGTCGGTTAACACGGCGGCGACGCCCAGCCCCACTTGCAGCACCAGGAACGCCAGCATGGCGATGCCCGTGCTCATGAAACGGCCCCTTAGGGCGATGGTTTTGATGCCCACCCAGCCTATAAACAAGAAAGTGACGACGGCGCCCAGCCGGTGCGTCATGTGTATGATTTTTTGCGTGACATCGGTGACGATTTTTCCTTGTGCATCCACGCCTAATTCGCGAAACAGGTTGAAGCCTAAGGCAAGGTCGGTCGCCGATCTCCAGTCGCCGTTACAGCCGGGCAGGCCGGGACAAGCGAGGCCGGCGAAATTGGCGCTGGTCCAGGCGCCGAGGCCGATTTGAATCGCGACAACGATCAAGCCTATTCGCGCCCACGGTATCAGGGCGTCTCCCGTTCGATCATTATTACCGTTGGCCGGTAATGACCGCTGGCCCAGCCACCATAACAAGGCCAGCATGGCCATGCCGCCGGCGAGATTACCCAGGGTGACTGCCGGAAATTCCCACGCCGGTGTGTAGTACCCCAGGACCGACAGAAATATTGTAAGGCCGAGCAAGATGAGCGGTATCGCAATGGGTTGGCCGTGCTGTTTGCGTCCGCGCACGGCCATGAAGGCGATGGCGATGATGAATATCCCGAGCACGGTCGCCGCCAGGCGGTGTACCACCCCGGCCCACGTGGCCGGTACGGGTCCCCGCTGTACTTCCGATAACGGGATGGCGGCATAGCAATCAGGCCAATTCTCGCAGCCCAACCCCATATTTTTTAATCGCAGGTAGGCGCTTAGGACCAGCGCCGCCAACGTCAACAGGAAGGAAAGGAAGACAAGCAAGGTGAACAGCCTGTTGCTTGCCGACGTGTTTTTTTTATTTGCCACATTTACGCCTTTCAAGGCCGAAGTGCCGTAAACGAAATATTACTTAACATAGATCAAGTAATTGTTTGGATAAAAGTGCTTTATTAATGATGACGAAACGCGTTCATTTCCGGGCGTAAAAGATGATTTCCGTACCCGTTTACTTTTTGTCAGCGCAATGAATTTTAGTGAATGCGGTAAGCAACGCCGGCCCGTAACGTAGATGGAGGTTAGACCTATGGCTACTGGAAACCCTTTGGCAAGAAAAAATGAAGCCATCCCGATCATGCAGCGGATTTTAGACAATCCATTCCTGCTGTTGTTTCTGGGTGTCGTGGTTCCCACGGTTTTCTACATAATATGGGGGATCATGGAGATCCTGCACATTTCAATAGCCAAATGATCAACAATTTACCAAATCGGAGGTAGCACCATGAGCACTCTTGCCCCGCCGTCTGAACGACTATGGTGGAAAGAGCCGATAGAAAAAGTCGAAATCTTGTGGATTGCCATCGCTCTGAGCTGGGGCATCGTGATGTTTATCATGATGCCCTATTGGCACGTGGTCGGGAAGCAGAATCTGTCCAACGAAGCCTATAAGACCACGCCGGAGGCCTTCCAGAAAAAGGCCCAGGCCATGGTGGACAAGTACACCGTGCGTACCGAGGGCGAGCGCCAGTTCCCGGTGGTCCGTCCGCCGGCCGGCAGCGACATCTATATGGTCGCGCGTCTGTGGGACTGGTGGCCCATTTTCGAATTGGAAAACGGCAAGAGTTATCGCCTGCATCTGTCTTCCATGGACTGGCAGCATGGCTTCTCGCTCCAGCCGGCCAATATCAATCTACAGGTGCTCCCGGGGTATGAGATGGTCGTGACGATCACCCCCAACAAGGCGGGCGAGTACTCGGTCGTTTGTAACGAATACTGCGGCATCGGCCACCATAAAATGGTGGGCAAGATTTACGTAAAAGAATAGGGGAACGCGGATATGGCCACTACCACTGAATTTCGTACCTGTCCCGATACCGGACTGCTGTTCCATAAACCGGCGGAAAAGCTGATGAAGGCGAACGCGGTGGTCGCCGTCGTTTTCCTTCTGGTGGGCGGTATCTTGGGTTTGCTGGTCGGCCTGACCCGCTGGCCGGCGGTGCATCTTCTTGGAGACAGTGATTTCTACCTGACTCTGACCGCTCACGGTATTAATGTGTTGATCTTCTGGATCATCTTTTTCGAGATCGCGGTCCTCTACTTCACGTCATCCACGCTGCTGAAATGCAGGCTGGCGACCCCACGCATGGCGTGGCTTGGTTTCGCCTTGATGTTGATCGGCGCCGTTGCCAATAACATCGCCGTATTCCAAGGAAATTCCAGCGTCATGTTTACTTCTTACGTGCCGATGCCGGCGGATCCGCTGTTTTACCTCAGCCTTATATTGTTTGCCGTCGGCGCACTCATCGGCTGTTTTGTGTTTCTCGGCACTCTGGTGGTTGCTCGGGCTGAACGGACCTACGAGGGCTCGATTCCGCTGGTGACCTTCGGTGCGTTGACCGCGGCCATCATCGCCATTTTTACCATCGCCTCCGGCGCCATTATATTGATTCCCACCTTTTTGTGGTCGGTGGGACTCATCAGTAATGTCGACCCGATCATGTACCGGGTGATTTGGTGGGCCTTCGGCCACTCGTCGCAGCAGATCAACGTGGCCGCCATGGTTGCGGTATGGTATGCCGTGGCCGCGGTTGGTTTCGGCGCCAAACCATTGTCGGAAAAGGTCAGCCGCGCGGCGTTTCTGTTGTATATCCTGTTTCTGCAATTGGCCAGCGCGCACCATATCCTGGTGGATCCGGGCATCAGCTCGACGTGGAAGATCTTCAATACCAGCTATGCCATGTACCTGGCGGTGTTGGCCAGCATGATTCATGGCCTGACGGTGCCGGGCTCCATCGAGGCGGCCCAGCGCAAGCGCGGCTTCAACAAGGGTCTGTTCGAATGGTTACGCAAGGCCCCGTGGGGCAACCCGGCGTTTTCGGGCGTGTTCCTGTCGCTCATCATCTTCGGGTTCCTGGGCGGCATTTCCGGCGTGGTCATGGGCACCGAGCAGATCAACCTGATTATTCACAACACGATCTACGTACCCGGCCACTTCCACGCCACCGTCGCCGCCGGCACCACCCTGGCGTTTATGGCCCTGACCTACTGGCTGGTGCCGGTATTGTTCCGGCGCGACCTGATCATGGCGGGTCTGGCCAAGTGGCAGCCCTATATCTTCGGGATCGGCATGTCGGGGGTGGCGCTGTTCATGATGGGCGCCGGGACCCTGGGGGTGCCGCGGCGCCATTGGGACATCGCTTTCTCCGGCGGTGCCATGACCCATGATTTCCCGACCACGGCCTATACCCTGCTGGGTCTCATGGGGGTCTCCGTGGTCTTGGCGGTTATCGGCGGCGGCCTGTTTGTTCTGATCATCGTGAGTTCGCTCCTGTTCGGCAAGCGCAAGAGCATGACTCAGAAGTCCGCGGAATCGCTGATTGTCGAGCCGGTAACCAGTTACCAGGGGGTCGGTATCGGCAAGATGGTGGCCCCCGGAACCTTTGTGTTGGCCCTGGTGTTTCTCACGGCCTTCGTGTTGTATTACTTCGTGAACTGGAAGTACCTGTCGGAGACCTGGGGCATCAGCTGATCACTTCCCGAACGCAGGCGGGTTGAGGGCGTCGGGTTTCCTCCACCCACCCTGCGTTTGAGGACCGGATGATCGCGGGCGCGTCGTTGCCCCGTTAGCCGGAGGATCGCGACACCATGCTTGCTCAGATCGTCAATGTCTTCAAACTCCGAATCGGCTTGCTGATCGCCTTTACGGCGCTGGCCGGTTTTGCCGTCACCCCCGGCCGGACGTTGACGGCGTGGCAGATCGTGATGCTGGGCCTGATCGTTTTGATCTCGTCGGCCAGCGCTGGCGCCTTTAATCAGTATGCCGAGCGTGACCTGGATGCGCGCATGCCGCGCACCCGGCAGCGGCCTTTTGTGACCGGGGCGTTACACCCCAGCGGTGCCTGGCTTTGGGGGGTTTCCGCCATGCTGGCGGCGGCGGTGGCGATGGCCGGTTGGTTGTTCAACCCGGTGGCGGCGTTCCATATTTTCATGGGCGCTTTTGTTTACGCCGTCGTTTACACGGTTTGGCTGAAGCGCCGCAGCGTATGGAATATCGT
>WGFP01000056.1 GCA_015492195.1 Acidiferrobacterales bacterium | reverse complement strand
CTCAAAGGCCCCGCGCCAGAGATCATCGGGGATCTGCTCGTGTTTCAAAATCCAGCGCCGCCGCCAGTTTTTTATGCTCCACATGGAAAGTTCACCGCGGGCCTCGGTTTGCGGGCCATCTTATCTTTTTGACGTATAGCAACTTCTAACATCTAAAATAGCTTGCTGAAAAACGCCCTTTCCGGGGAAGGGGCTGGTCAGAGGGAATTCTACGAGGCATTGATTTATAACACCCTCACCCCTGCCCTCGACAACTGCTCCATGCGTTGTTCTACCTCCTGCATCCATGCAGTCGTCTCCCTGCCAGGGAGAGGGAACTACCTTACCGTCGCCCTCGGCCGCTCTCGACATCCCTGTCTATCGCGGCACTCGCGCGTCCATGCGCATCGACGCCAGGTACGCGCCGATAACAATCAACACGCCCCCCACCCACTCTCTCGCCGTAACGATTTCATTCGTCAACAACTGCTGCGACACCGCGCCGGTGACGAGCTCGATGAGCGCGATCACCACCGAGCGTTGCACCGGCAGGTGGGTCACACCGTACTGCACGAGCGCTGTCATCAGCAGGATGCCGAACACGCCGAGCGCCACGGCACCAAAAAAGATGCCGCCGCTGATCGGCGGCAGCGCGAAGCGGGAAAAGATAATGATCACGACGGCCAATACCGTCACCCCGCTGAACACGGCGAAGACCTTGGCGGCGATGGAAAGCTCCTGCGCCTTGCGCGTAATCACGATGGAGGCGGCGAAGGCAAGGCCCGCGGACAGCGCGTACCAGTCTGCCAGGCTGCTCGGCCAGGGGAAACCCACGCGCGCGTCCCACAGCATGATGAGCGCCCCGCTCATGGCGATGAGCAGGCTGATGAGCGCGGTGCGCGTGATGTGCTCGCGCAGGATCAGCCAGCCCATCAGCACCGCCCACAGCGGCGAGAGGTAAAACAGCAGCAGCACGCGCAGGATGTTGCCGGAGAGCACCGCCTCGACGAAGGCGATGTTGGTCCAACCGGCCGTCAGCATGAGCAACAACATATGCCCGGGGCTGCGGGCGAACTCGGCGAAGACGGTGCGGGTGCGCGGCAGGCTGAAAACCAGCGCCGAGGCATAAAGAATGAGGGTCAACCAGATGCCGGACAAGCCGTCCGCCTCGAGCAGGCGCATCGGATACCAGATCACGCCCCACAAGCCGGCCCCCAGCAGGAGGCTTAAAATCGGATAAAACTTCGCTGAGTAATTGGATGACAAAGTTGGTTACCGTATAATCGCCGTTTGTTTTTTCACTGACATAATCAATAAACCTGTCCGCAACTGGCCGAATTCGCAGGATTAAAGACATCTAAATTATTACCATGTAAATCCTGTTAACCCTGTCCATTTGATTTTTAAATACACATCTAAATGAATCCCAATCTCGCGAGCCTGCACCCCTATCCGTTCCAGAGGCTCGCCACATTAATCCGTGATCTCGCCCCCGCCGCCAAGCCGGCCATCCTGTTGTCCGTCGGCGAGCCCAAACATGAGGCGCCCGGCCTTGTGCTGGAAAAGATTACCGCGCACATGCAGAGCGTGTCCGTCTACCCCACCACCCGGGGGCTTCCGGCCTTGCGCGCGGCCATCGCCGAGTGGGCGACAAAACGTTACGGCCTGAACAAAATCGCGCTTGATCCCGAGCGTCACGTGCTGCCGGCGTGCGGGACGCGCGAGGCGTTGTTCTCCATCTGCCAGACGGTGGTCAACGCCTGCGCCGAACCCGCGCCGATCGTCATCCTGCCCAACCCCTTTTACCAGATTTACGAGGGCGCTGCGCTGTTGGCGGGGGCGGAACCGTATTACCTCAACACCGTCACGGAAACGGGTTACAAAATGGATTTTGCGGGTGTGTCGGCGGACGTCTGGAAACGCACCCGGCTTGTTTATACTTGCTCTCCCGGCAATCCGACCGGCGCAATCATCGGCAAAGAGGAATATGCCCAACTGATCGAATTGGCGCAACGATACGACTTCGTGATCGCCTCGGATGAGTGTTACTCGGAAATTTATTTCGACGAAGCCTCCCCGCCGCCGGGCCTGCTGCAAATCGCCGATGAACTCGGCATCAAGGACTATCGTCGCTGCCTGGTCTTCAACAGCCTGTCGAAGCGCTCCAACCTCCCCGGCCTGCGTTCCGGTTTCATCGCGGGAGACGGCCGGCTGATGCACGAGCTTTTGCAGTACCGGACTTATCACGGATGCACCGTCCCCAGCCTGACCCAGCATACAAGCATTGCGGTGTGGGCGGATGAAGCGCATGTGCACGCCAACCGCGTCCTGTATAGAGAAAAATTCAAGGCCGTCCTTGAAATCCTGCGCCCGGTGCTGCCGGTGGAACAACCACAGGCCGGATTTTACCTGTGGCTGAAAACGCCCTTCGACGACGAAGCCTTCACCAAGGATCTCTTTTCGAAGGAGAACGTCCTGGTGCTGCCGGGCAGCTACCTGTCCCGTGACGCCCGCGGAATCAACCCGGGACGTAATCACGTGCGCATGGCGCTCGTTGCGGGGGTCGACGAATGCAAGGAAGCGGCTTATCGTATGCGTCATTTTATCGAATCCCTTTAAACTTGCCGGAGATTATTCAATGAGCAACATTCAAAGCATCATCGAGCAGGCATTCGAACGGCGAGCGCAGATCACGCCACGCAACGTGGATACGCACGTGAAGGACGCCGTGCTGGAAGCCATTGATCTGCTCGACACCGGCCAGGCGCGGGTGGCGGAAAAAACAGGAGGAAAATGGACGGTCAATGAATGGCTGAAGAAGGCGGTGCTGCTTTTCTTCCGCATCGAGGACAACACCTTCATCAAGGGCGGCTACACAAACTACTATGACAAAGTGCCGTCCAAGTTTGCCGATTCCAATTCAAAAAGCTTTCGTGAGGGGGGATTCCGCGTCGTGCCTCCTGCGGCCGTGCGCATGGGGTCCTATATCGCGCCGAGCGTCGTGCTGATGCCGAGTTACGTCAACATCGGCGCCTACGTTGATGAAGGCACCATGGTCGATACCTGGGCCACGGTGGGCTCCTGCGCGCAAATCGGGAAAAACGTGCACCTTTCCGGCGGCGTCGGCATTGGCGGCGTGCTGGAACCGTTGCAGGCGGCGCCGACCATCATCGAGGACGATTGCTTTATCGGCGCGCGTTCGGAGATTGTCGAGGGCGTGATCGTGGAACAGGGATCCGTCATTTCCATGGGGGTGTACATCGGCCAAAGCACGAAAATCTACAACCGCGAAACGGGTGAAGTCCTGTACGGGCGGGTACCGGCGGGAGCGGTCGTCGTGCCCGGCAACCTGCCCTCCGACGACGGGAAGTACAGTCTGTATTGCGCCGTGATCGTCAAACAGGTGGACGAAAAAACCCGGGCCAAGGTCGGCATCAACGAACTGCTGCGCGATATTTAAACTATCATTCAACGC
>WGFP01000055.1 GCA_015492195.1 Acidiferrobacterales bacterium | reverse complement strand
CTCTTGGGATGTGCCCTCGGCGATAATTCTGCCGTCACCAATCAAATAGACATAATCGGCGATGGAACACGCCTCGGCAACGTCATGGGTCACCACCACGGAAGTCATTTCAAGCGCATCGTTCAATTCTCGAATCAATTTGACGATGACGCCCATGGAAATCGGGTCGAGCCCGGTGAACGGCTCATCGTACATCACCATCATGGGATCGAGCGCGATGGCGCGCGCCAGCGCCACGCGCCGTGCCATGCCGCCGGAAAGTTGCGTTGTCATAAGATGGCGCGCGCCGCGCAATCCGACCAATTCAAGTTTCAACAGAACCAGATTGCGGATAATAGACTCCGGCAGGCGCGTATGTTCCCGAATCGGGAACGCGACGTTTTCAAATACGTCGAGGTCGGTAAGCAGCGCGCCGGACTGAAACAGCATACCCATGCGCTTGCGTAACTCAAAAAGCGCCTTGGTATTCAAATCCGGCACTGATATGCCATCAACTATGATGCGACCGGCGTCGGGTTTTAGCCGACCGCCGATCAGATGCAACAAGGTGGTCTTACCGGTGCCGCTGCCTCCCAGGATGGCAGTGACTTTGCCGCGCGGCACGCGCAGCGTCAGCCCGTCCAGAATCACGCGCTTGCCGCGGCAAAAACGCAGGTCCTCAATATCCACCAGGACATCGCTGTCTGGTTTGGCGGGGGATTGACTCAAGCCGGCTTCCTTATGTTAATTATTACCAGGAGCATGACCGTAGCTCACAGGGAAACAGACGGGCGACGAACTCACTCTGGAATGAATTGTATGAATTCTTCAACGCAAAGACGCGGAGATCGCAAAGAAACGCAAAGGTTTTTAGTGTTAAAACTATTAAATTATAAAAATATTTACAGCGTTGAATCCTTTGCGCCTTTGCGCCTTTGCGTTGGGTTTTTGACATCATATATGAAATCTATTTTTATGCTGCGAGCAGTATCTTGACAAAAATCGATGACGGATAAATCTGCAGGTAAGATATTTTATTCGCGTCAGAGAGGGTTTACTAGCCATTGAGATACGTAACGCCTTTTCCTCTCGCAAATTCCGTCTTTTTTATTTCGATTTTATCCTGTCAATCCTGTTAATCCTGTCCATTCATTTCAAATCTTATCGAGAAACGCGATGGCTGATCAGTTCTTCCACCACGGAGGGATCGGCGAGCGTCGAGGTGTCACCAAGCCTGTCAAGCTCATTGGCCGCGATCTTGCGCAGGATGCGGCGCATGATCTTGCCGGAACGGGTCTTGGGCAGGCTGGGCGCCCACTGGATGACATCGGGCGAGGCAATGGGCCCGATTTCCTTGCGCACCAGGTTGACAAGCGCCTTGCGCAATTCCTCCGTGGGCTTGATGCCGTTCATCAAGGTGACGTAGGCGTAGATGCCCTGACCCTTAATATCATGCGGGAACCCCACCACCGCCGCCTCGGCGACGGCGTCGTGCAACACCAGCGCGCTTTCCACCTCGGCGGTGCCGAGCCGATGCCCCGACACGTTGAGCACGTCATCCACGCGGCCGGTGATCCAGTAATAGCCGTCGGCATCGCGGCGCGCGCCGTCGCCCGTGAAATACATGCCGGGGTAGGTTTTAAAATAGGTATCGATAAAACGCTGATGATCGCCGTACACCGTGCGCATCTGTCCCGGCCACGGGCGGGTAATCACCAGATTGCCGCTGCAGGCGCCCTCCAACACCTTACCCTCGTTGTCCACGATGGCCGGCGCGACACCGAAGAACGGACGCGTGGCCGAGCCCGGCTTGAGCTTGGTGGCGCCCGGCAGGGGGGTAATAAGTATTCCGCCGGTTTCGGTCTGCCACCAGGTATCCACCACCGGGCAACGGCCGTCACCCACCACGTGGTAATACCACTCCCACGCCTCGGGGTTGCTGGGTTCGCCCACCGTGCCGAGTATGCGCAGACTCTTGCGACGCGTGCGTTGCACCGGCGCATCGCCCTCCCGCATCAGGGCGCGGATCGCGGTCGGCGCGGTATAAAAGATATTGACCCGGTGTTTGTCCACGACCTCCCAGAAACGGGACGCCGAGGGATAGGTGGGGATGCCCTCGAACATCAGCGTGGTGGCGCCGTTGGCCAAGGGGCCATAGACGATATAGGAATGGCCCGTTACCCAGCCGACGTCGGCGGTGCACCAGTAAATATCGCCGTCGTGGTAGTCGAAGACGTACTTGTGAGTGATCGCGGCATAGAGCAGGTAACCGCCGGTCGTGTGCAGCACGCCCTTGGGTTTGCCGGTCGAACCGGAAGTATAAAGGATAAACAGGGGGTCTTCGGCGTCCATTTCCTCCGCCGGACAGTCGGCGGAAACCTTGTTCATGGCCTCGTGGTACCAGACATCGCGGCCTTCGTGCCAGACGATGTCGCCGCCGGTGTGTTTAACAACGAGAACCGTGTGCACCTCGGGGCAGGCTTGCAGCGCCGTATCGGTATTGCTTTTGAGCGGCACTTTCTTCGCCCCGCGAACCCCTTCGTCGGCGGTGACGACCACCCGGCAATCGGAATCCAGGATGCGGTCCTTGAGGGATTCCGGCGAGAAACCGCCGAACACCACCGAGTGCACGGCGCCGATCCGCGCGCAGGCGAGCATGGCAATCGCCGCCTCCGGGATCATGGGCATGTAAATGCACACCCGGTCCCCCTTCTTCACGTCGCGGCTTTTTAATACGTTTGCAAACTTACACACGAGTTCATGCAACTCACGGTAAGTGATTTTCTTATCAACGGCGGGATCGTCACTTTCCCAGAGG
>WGFP01000054.1 GCA_015492195.1 Acidiferrobacterales bacterium | reverse complement strand
GCCAGGAGCAGCGCCCCTACAAACGCGCCGCCAGCGCTCAGCGCTGCGTGCGCGCCGGCGGCAAGCACAACGACCTGGAAAACGTCGGCTACACCGCGCGTCACCATACCTTCTTCGAAATGCTCGGTAATTTCAGTTTCGGCGACTATTTCAAGCGCGAGGCGATCGGGCTCGCCTGGGAGTTTCTCGTAAAAGAACTGGGGCTTCCGCCGGAACGGTTGTGGGTGACGGTTTATAAGGACGACGACGAGGCCGCCGATATCTGGCTGAAAGAAATCGGCGTCGACAGCGCCCGTTTTGTACGGTTGGGAGAAAAAGATAATTTCTGGTCCATGGGGGACACCGGGCCGTGCGGTCCCTGTTCCGAGATTTATTACGACCACGGCGAAGGTATCCCCGGCAGTCCGCCGGGCAGCTCGGACGAAGACAGCGACCGCTATGTCGAGATCTGGAACCTGGTGTTTATGCAATACAACCGGGACGCACAAGGCAAGATTACGCCGCTGCCCAAGCCCTCGGTGGACACGGGCATGGGCCTGGAGCGCATGGCGGCGGTGATGCAGGGCGTGCACAGCAATTACGACGTCGACCTGTTCCAGAGCCTGATCACGGCGGCGGCCGAACTGGCGGGGATTGAGGAAACGGATAACACCTCGCTGCGCGTGATTGCGGACCATATCCGCGCCTGCGCCTTTTTGGTCGCGGACGGTGTGCTGCCGTCCAACGAGGGACGCGGCTATGTTCTTCGCCGTATTATTCGCCGCGCCGCGCGCCATGGTTATGAGTTGGGCCTTAAGGAGCCTTTTTTCTACAAGCTGGTGGATCCGCTCAGTCGGGAGATGGGTGAGGCCTACCCCATGTTGCCCAAGGCCCGGGCCCGGGTTGAACGCGTGCTCAAACAAGAAGAGGAGCGCTTTGCCGAGACCCTGGAGCAGGGCATGAAAATCCTGGACGAAAGCCTTGCCGGGCTTTCCGGGGAGAACAGGATTCTGCCCGGCGAGACCGTTTTCAAACTTTACGATACCTATGGTTTCCCGGTGGACCTCACTGCGGATTACGCCTTGAAGCGGAACGTGACGCTGGACATGGCCGGCTACGAACGCGAAATGGCGGCGCAACGTAAACGGGCGCGTGCCGCGTCTTCATTCAAGCCGACCGCTGTTGTAAACGGGGCCAACGTGAAAGAGGCGGCATTTACCGGCTACGACACGACCCATGATCAGGCCACGGTGGAGCAGATCTACATCGGCGACAAAGAGGTCAAGTCCATCAAGGCCGGGCAGGAGGGCGTGATCTATCTTGACCGCACGCCGTTTTACGCCGAGTCCGGCGGTCAGGTGGGCGATCAGGGCCGGCTGTTCACGGCCAAGGCGCAGTTTGTAGTCAAGGATACGCAAAAAAACCACGCCCACGTCGGCAAACTCGAACGCGGCGAGATCCACGTGGGCGAGCGCGTGACCTGCGAGGTGGACGAGGCCAAGCGCCGGGCCACGGCGTTTAATCATTCGGCCACCCACCTGCTGCACGCGGCCCTTAAAAAGGTGTTGGGGGATCACGTCCAGCAGAAGGGATCGTTGGTGGAGGCGGCGCGGCTGCGCTTTGATTTTTTGCACCCCGAGCCGGTGACCGCCGAGCAATTGCAACGCATAGAGCACATGGTCAACGATGAAATCCGGGCGAACAATGCCGTGGAGACGCGCGTCATGCCGCTTGACGAGGCGCTGGCTTCCGGCGCCTGCGCGCTTTTTGGCGAGAAATACGACGAGCGGGTGCGGGTGGTCGGGATGGGCGCATTCTCCACCGAACTGTGCGGCGGCACCCACGTGCGCCGCACCGGCGACATCGGCCTGTTCAAGATTGTCTCCGAAGGCGGGGTCGCCGCCGGCGTGCGGCGCATCGAGGCCGTGACCGGCGAGGGTGCGCTGAAATACGTGGCCGAAACCGAAGCTCAGTTGCAGCGGATCGCGGAACTGGTGCGCGCGAACCGAGAGGAAGCGGCGCGCAAGGTGGAACAACTCCAGTCGCGCCTGCGCGGCCTGGAAAAGGAACTGGAACAACTGCGCGGTCAGCTTGCGAGCGGCACCGGCGAAGCCTTGCTGGATCAGGTCAAAGAGATTAAGGGCGTCAAGGTGCTGGCCGCGCGCCTGGACGGCGCCGATGCCAAGAGCCTGCGCGAGGCCGTGGACCGCCTGAAGGACAAACTGGCGCCGGCCGCCGTGGTGCTGGCGGCGGTATCGGGCAAGAAGGTGACGCTGATCGTCGGCGTAACCAAGGATCTCACGAAGCGCATTCGGGCCGGCGATCTGGCCAATGCGGTGGCCGCCCAGGTCGGCGGCAAGGGCGGCGGGCGGCCGGACATGGCCCAGGCGGGCGGCACCGACCCTTCGGGCCTGGAATCCGCCTTGGCCTCCGTGCCCGCCTGGATCGAACGGCATCTCAAATAAGTCTAAATTCTTCTATTTTGCCGTTTCTTTGCCCCGGTCCTGTTTACTCACGAAGAAAAAGCAGGTT
>WGFP01000053.1 GCA_015492195.1 Acidiferrobacterales bacterium | reverse complement strand
CCTTCCTCCGCGCGATATTTCCGTCAGCCCGAAGACCTCTCCCGGAAAGCAGAACCACATAATAATTTCTTTGCCAAGCGGGGATAACTGGTAGATCTTCATCCGCCCCTTAAACAGGATATAGACATTGTTTCCCGGCGAACCCGCCTGGAAGATAAAATCATTTCTGGCAAAGGACTGCTTTTGGGAAATCGACAGCAATTCGACGCGATCTTCCTCCTTCATTCTCGAGAGAAAGTCCGAAGGCGGTATAAACCATGCATCGTTCATGGGCGGCTCTTGGGCGGTTTGAGACGTCAACGCGCGCACTCCGCCCTCTTCCGGCAAATTCTGATACGCCGAGAGACATGCCTTGGCGGACGCGCCTTGCAACCGGTCAATTCTCGCTTACAATAACCGGATTATAAAAAATATTTAAGAAATATATCCAAAAAAATAGCGCCTTCAGGAGGAACGCCGGATATGCCAAAATCAAGGAAGACTTTCTCCAAGAAAACAGGATCTTACTTAGAGAAATTCACACTTCGCCCTATTTATCCAATCAAATTTACCCAATCAAATATTTTATTGACGGAACGCTGAAATACTTTAATTCAAGGAATAACCCGCGGTTCCTAATTTAAAGTCTTGGAAATACCGTGAGGCCTGATTAACTTCAACGGTCATTCGGCCTGAGCAGGCTTATTTACGGCCCCTCGCGAATTTTTTACCGACTGTCGGCTGGCTGACAGTCTCGTGCCGGTCCAACGCACTAGCATTTTCACGGTATTGAACCAAAGGAAAAGCGGCGTCTGCCGGGGTTAATCCTGTACCACAAAGGTCAGTGGGCGCGACAGGGACGGCGTCCATCCAACAATACTGATGGAGCGAATGGAGGAAATATGGCGGAACGGGCGGTAGAGCGTATCGGCGGCGACAACCTCATTATCGAAAACCTCCATTATTCCTACGGGGGAAAGCTGTCCATTTTCGAGGGACTTAATCTTGACGTAAGGCCGGGCGAATTTCTAGCCGTGATCGGTCCCTCCGGCTGCGGTAAAACCACTCTGCTCAATCTACTATCCGGATTCTACAGCCCCGAACGGGGCAGCGTGCGGTTGAGAGGAAAACCCATTGCGCCGGAAGACCCGAATCTTGGGTATGTGTTCCAGGCCGCCACGCTTTTTCCCTGGCTCTCAGCCATCGAGAACGTGGAGTTCGGACTACGGATGAGCGGCATGCCGCCTAAGGAACGGCGGGAACGGGCGCAGCGTTACTTTGATCTGGTGGGGCTGAGCGGATTCGAGAACTATCTGGTGCTTCGCCTTTCCGGCGGCATGCAACAACGCGTGTCTCTCGCCCGCTGTCTTGCCATGGAACCCACTCTGTTACTGATGGATGAGCCTTTCGGGGCCCTGGATGCCATCACCCGGGAAAGCATGAACGATGAGTTGCTGCGGATCTGGGACGAGCTGGGACAGACGGTCCTGTTCATCACCCATGATATCGATGAAGCCGTTTATCTGTCCGACAGAATCGTTGTCTTCAGCCGTCCGCCGGGCGGCATCTACAAAGTGGTAAAGAATGAACTCCCGCGACCGCGGAGCGGCCCGACAACGCGGACGGCTGATCTTTTCTGGAAGTACAAGAAGGAACTCATCGCCGACATTGCCATGGTTACGGCGCAACGGCCGACCGATGAAGCGGAGTTGGCCGAATTAAAGTTGTCGACCGAAATAGAACGCAAGGCTGAAAAGCAAGCGTCCAGAGATACGGAAAACTGACCGAGGGAAAGTCAGTTAATTTAAAACTTGAGAAAATGGAGGATGTGATGAACAAGATAATCATCTTTGCCATAACGTCGTTTCTCACTTTGTTTACTTTTGTGCCGAGTACCCAGGCCGCCGAAAAGATCAAGATCGGCTGGGTCTTTGCGATGGCCAATGCGCCGGTGCTCATCGCTCAAGATAAAGGGTATTTCAAGGATGAGGGCATCGAGGTGGAGGTCATCTCGTTCACCAGCGGCCCCATCGTCCATCAGGCCCTGGCGGCGGGCGAGCTGGACATGGCCTATATCGGATCACCGCCCGTGTACCATTGGTATTCCCGCGGCCTCAAGAGCCGGATCCTGGCCAAGGTGAACTACGGCCAGGCCGCCGTCATATCTCTGAAGGATTCCGGAATTAACTCGCTTAAGGATTTGAAAGGAAAGAAACTGGCCGGCGTGCGCAAGGGCAGCGGCATGGACGTGTTGTTGCGGGGTTATGTTCTCGGGGAAGCCGCAAAGCTAAAACCCGATAAAGACGTCCAGATCGTGCCCATGCCGTCGGGCAACATGGGTCCCTCGGTGGAATCGAAAGTCGTTGATGCCGCCTTTATCTGGGAACCCTTCACCGCCCAGTTTCTGCTCCGTGGCAAGACCCAGGTTATTTTCGATATGAACAAGGCGGTGCCCAAGTATCCCTGGTACATCGTGATGGCCATGCCCGATACGTTGAAAAACAAAAGAAGCGCGGTGGTGAAGGTGCTGCGGGCCCACATTCGGGCGGTGAAGTACCTCAACTCGAGCCCCAACGCCGGCAACGACATCATCGCCAAGGCCTTCAGGATGGAAACCGTCATCGATGGATCGGGAACGAAACATCCCGGCGTCGCGGTAGTGCGCCATGCACGGGCCCGGCTGGGATGGGAGTATGAGCTCAAGAAGCAGGACGTGGCGTTCATTCAGCGTTTGATGAACTACTCCTATTCACTCGGCTACATCAAAAAGAAACTTGATGCGAATGAGTTGATCGACCGCAGCCTGATGAAAGAGGCCATGAAATAAACGGTCAGTAAAGCAGCGTTATTTTTAACACGCAGAGAATTGGTTACATCGGATTTTGCTTGCCCGGGAGCCGGCCTTGGCCGGGTTCGGTAAGCAAGCGAGAGCGGCAATTTCCGTGGTTCAAACCAAACATGGTTCGATGATGTAGAGGAGATTTTATCGTGAGTGTTGCAGCGAAAGACGCGGTGCCGAAACAAAGGCGCTTTAAACTCCCCGAGTACTCCTGGTCATGGCTCTCGATCCCTTCGCTGTTGGTCGCATGGATGCTCATCGCCACCCAGTTCCCTTCGTATATTTTGCCGCAGGTCTGGGACGTGGCCCATGAAGGATATATCTGGATCGCGGACGGCGAGCTTTTCCCGCATATTTGGGCCAGTTTTCTTGAGGAGGTGGGCGGCTTCGGGGCGGCCATTATCGTCTCCATGGTCGCCGGGTTCCTGGCGGGATTTTTCAAGGGGTTTCGGGAATATATGGTTCCACTGAACGGCTTGTTCATGGCCATCCCGCCCATCGCCTGGGCGCCCTTGATGCTGATTATCTTCGGCATCGGTTACACGACTATTGTCATCGTCATTTTTATTTCGGCCGTGAACCCCATGATTCTCACCATCATGGAAGGCGTATTGCAGATCCAAGGCCAGGAGGTCCGGGCGGCCCGGGTATTGGGCGCCAAACGCTGGCAACTTTTTCTGTACGTATACCTCCCCGCAAGCCTGCCCTTTGTGACCGCGGCGCTGCGGATCGGCTTCAGCCAGGCCTGGAGGGCGCTGGTTGCGGCGGAGATGATCGGCGCCACCCAGGGAGTGGGGTGGATGGTGCAGATGGGCGGCGAAATCGGTAATGCGAGACAGGTATTGCTGGGAATTGTCCTGATCGGCCTGTTCTCTTACCTGTTCGAAAGATTGTTCTTCCGTCAAATCGAAAAGCGCTACGAAGTCTGGCGCCTTGCGTAAATGGTTCCGTCCACACAGGAGGAAGAATAACCCGGGTATTCGGTCGGCTTGACACTATAACGCCCGCCACAGGGTGATGATTGTTAATCGCTTTGATTCTGCGGCAACAAGCGACTCAGCCCGCGCCAATTTGCGGGCGAAGACGAGCTTGGTTCGCCGACAAACCGACTTAAGGGGGGCAACTTTTTGTCAACTGGAAATAGGAGAGCTGGCAGTTAGGAGCAAAACACAACATGAAAAAGATGTCTGACACCGAATTGAAGAAAAGGCTGGGCGACTACATCGCCCCCGAAGGCCTGTACAGCAAAACCAAGGACATGCCCTTCCTGGGCCGCCTGACCTGCAACAAGGAAAAACTGGTCGCCGGCTCGTGGGAAGAAATCGTGCTGGATTATGAGGTCGGCGCCTCGGGGATCGCCGACGGCGCCTGGATCAAGGCGACCTTCAAGTTCTACTCCGACTGGGCGCTGTTCCAGACCTCGAATCCGAAGGGCGCCAATTACGTCTCCGCCGAGTACCAGGCCGGTCCCCTGGTCCCCGGCCAAAGCCCGGCCACCGTGCAGTCGCTCAAGGTCCGCTTCGACCAGAAGGGTCACGAGCGCCCGTTCCAGAAAGCGGTAATCGTCGACACGGTGGACGGGTATCTCAAGCCCGGCGACCACATCATCATCCGCTTGGGCGACCGGCGCGGCGGCGGCCCCGGCACCCGGATTCAGACGTTCGTCGAAGAGGGTTTTCGTTTCCGCTGCTACGTCGATCCCCTCGGCACCTCGCGCTTCTGCGCCATCCCCGGGGATATCGTCATCGATATCGTACCGGGTGTGCCGGCGCAGCTGGTGATGACGGCGTCCCGCATCGTCAAAACCGGCGAGGCCGTCACCCTGCGGGTGCGGGCCGAGGACCGTTGGGGCAACACCTGTTGGAATTGCGGCGACGAAGTGGCCTTGACGGGCCTGCTCAACGGCAAGCCGGTTTACGAACAAACCATCCGGCTCAACAAGAAGGGTTGGGCGGTCGCCACCGTCACCGACCTGCCCACGGGCACGGCCGGCGAGTTGGAGATCCGCGCAACCCTGCCCAAACATCCGGCGGTGCCCGAGACCCGGTTTTATGTGACGCTGGAGAACGACCTGCCGTTCCCGCGTACTTTCTTCGGCGACCTGCACGTGCATTCGGACGACACCGTCGGCACCAACAGCACCCTCTATAACCTCACCTACGGCCGTGACGTCGCCGGTTTGGACGTGCTCGGCTATACCGCCAACGATTTTCAGATCACCAAGAAGCGCTGGGACAAAGCGGTCAAACTCATCGATGGATTAAACAAGGACGGGGAGTTCGTCTGCTACCCGGGCACCGAATGGTGCGGCAACTCTTGCGCGGGCGGCGATCACAACGTGGTGTTCCTGCGTGATGGAACGCCGCAGTTTCCCTTCGATAAGGACGGGAATGTCTGCCGTTCCTTTGAATGGAACGAGGACATGGTCAGTGACACGATTCAACCCGGCGCCTGGCCCATTGAGGAATTGTATGCCACCTATATCCACGACCCCGAAGGGCATTTATTGATGCCCCACGTGGGCGGCCGGCGCTGCATCCTCGACTGGCATCATCCGGTGCTGGAGCGCCTGGTGGAGATCGAGTCGGCCTGGGGGCATTTTCCATGGCTCTACGAAGAGACCATGCGACGCGGCTACAAGCTAGGCGCCTCGGCCAACGGCGACGAACACCGCGGCCGCTGCGGCGGCGGCGTCCCGGGTACCGCGGTATTCGGCACCAAGGGCGGCGTGACCGGCATCCTCGCCGCCAAGCTTGACCGCGAAACCATCGGCCGGGCGTTGCGCGCGCGTCATACCTTCGCCACCACCGGCGAGCGCCTCGTGGGGCTTACCCGCTGCGGAAAATTTATCCAGGGCGATGAGTTCGAACACAAGGGCGGCGCCGAGATCCAGTATCGTTTCCTGGGCGACGCCGGCTGGGATGAAATCGCCGCCTTTGACCATACAGGCCTTATTTGGCGGCGCAATCTTCAGGAAGAACACGGCTATTCCGAGCGCCGCATCCGACTGCGCTGGGGCGGTGCCCGCATCCGTGACCGTTACCGCTGGGCCGACTGGAAAGGGATGATCACCATCACCAACGGCATAATCAATAACTTCGTGGGACGGGGTTTCGAGCACGACGAAGAGACGTGCTGGCGCGCCGGCCCCACCCGGATCGGTTTCCAGTCCGACACCTACGGCGATGCCGACACCGTCGAGATCGACGTCAGCAACCTGCTTCACTGCACTATCAAAATTGAAGGCACCATCGACGGCTACGTCAAAGTCGGCGATCCCCTTAAGGGCAATCCCTTTGTCCACTGTCCGAGCTTTTCCTGGGAAGTCACGGGTGAGGAACTGCTCTCCAGCGGCGGCCTGCGCAAGGAGTTGGGGGGCACCGAGCTGTTCCTCGCGCTGGAACGCATGAGTGATCAGCCGATGCCGCGTGAGATCGAAGGAACGTTGGAGATTGATCCCGGCAACGGCCCGCACGGATTCCGGCCGGTGTTCCTGGTCGGACGCCAGGTGGACGACGCCAAGGTCTGGACCTCCGCGATGTTCATCACGTTCAAGTAGTCGCGTAACGTTGACAACCAAGGGGCGTGACGCAAGGGATATCCTACATTTTTATTTTATTTTTCCCGCGATAGTCCGTGGCGTTCATAGATTTCCGTCACCGCATCGCTTTGCAGAAATTCCAATAAAGCGCTTCCCCATTCACCGCCGTCGCCCACGCGGCCGGCGTGTATGCGACTTACGATATTTTCCGGTTCCGGTTGCGGATTATCGGCCGTTCCGCCGATAGGAACGAGTTCAAACAAATCTGGAAAAATGCGAGTGTAGCGCAGCGCCAGATGATAATAAACCATTGCCACGTCGGCGCGCCCATCAGCCAGTGCCTGCGGCGCCTCGCGATGATGGATGCGCTCGCCGTAAACCACGCGACCGGCGTCCAGAAAATCCGGGGCAACCCCATGCTTGCGCGCCAGTGCCTTGAGGCTGTCGGCATAGACCCGGTAGCTCGCGCGTTCGGTATCCGGATTGGACAGAAACAGGCGAACCTGGTCACGCGCAAGATCGGCGATGCCTCGTATCGCCTTTGGGTTTCCCTTTCTGACAAGCAGCGCATTGCCGCGGCTTTTCATAAATGGAATATGTTCCCGCATATACCCTCCCGCCACGAGCGAGTCGAGCACGTCGGGGGGGCTTAAAAATATGTCGGGTTTGACCGTTAAACTCAGGTTGCCGAGTTGCAGACCCCCGCCCTTTAGCGCCTGGACCAACACGCCCGGAGGGGTTGTTGCATAGAAAATATCATCGACGCCCGGATTCTCCACCAGAAAACCTTGCAGACACTCCGCAAGCGCCATGTGGTGGTTTCCGTCGGAGAACACCACCAGTCGCGCGCGCCTTGGATCGCCGTGAAAATCAAGGCATATATTCGAACCCGGTTGCGACCAGGACGCTTCATTTTCCCGGCTCTGACGAGCCCGCTCTTCAGGCCAAGGCAGCATACTCGTTCTTCCTCTTGGTAAATAAAGATCAGTTTTTCAATATATTCAGAAATTAAATTAAAGCACTTTATAAACAACATCGAAGATGTCCGCCGACAAAATCCCAATGTGATGCCGGAGACCGATACAGCGGGACCGCATCGTATGCGATGTCGATAACGATACAAAATATCCTAATGTGCCCGTCGATCATCGGTGATCAATCGCCGTTTGTCCAACCGAGAGATCGCATGATTACGATTTCTAGACAATCCACGGCAATGGTCTATATTTTAATGACGCCGATAACGCGGCATGCAATTAGTTTCGATACACGGGGCGTCGTTCTATTTCCCTTCGTATCGAACAAAGCGGTGAGCAACGGATATTGCAATCCCTGCCGCGGTTATTGAATCTTCTGTCAGGGACAAGGAGGTCCATTTATGTCATCCAGGAAGCTTTTTCATCACACTCCCGCGCTGCAACGCGTACTCCTTTCCACGTTTGTTTTGATCATCACAGCGGCTGCACGGCCGGTCGCGGCCGATAATGCCACGAAACCCATCAAGGCCGCCTATCGCCCGCCGGCGGAAGTATTTCAGCCAGGGTCCGATGCGCTGGCCCAAGCCATGAAAAAGGATGCATATATATTCACCGCGCCGCCGCGGGAAACGGTAGCCCGCGGAAAAGAAACCTACGGACCGATCGCCGAATACCTGTCAAAGGTTCTCGGCAAAAAAATCGTCTACAAGCATCCGGATAACTGGCTGTCCTATCAGAACGGCATGCAAAGGGGTGAGTATGACTTGGTGTTTGACGGTCCGCACTTCGTGAGCTGGCGGGTTGCCAGACGGCAACACGAACCCCTGGTCAAGATTCCCGGCGACTTCATATTCGTATTTCTCGCCCGCAAGGACAACCGTCAGGTCACCCGGCTGAAACATCTGGCCGGCCGCCAGGTTTGCGGCCACGCGCCGCCCAATCAGGGAACACTGCGGTTGTATAACCAGTTCCACAACCCTTCCCGTCAACCGCAGCTGGTGCCGGTCAAGGGCTGGCGAAATATCTACAAGGCCATCATTGCAAAAAAATGCGCCGGCGGAATTGTGCCGCTGAAGATTTACAAAAAAGTGGATCCGCGTGGTCAGTATGCCAAGGTATTATTTGTCACCCAACCGGCGCCCGGACAGGCTTTCACGGCCGGCCCGAGCTTCACAGCGGAGGAAAAGGCTAAAATCACCGAAGCCCTGTTATCGCCTGCAGGACAGGAGGCGACCAAGATGTTACGGAAACGGTTTCCGGCCAAAAGGCTTGTAAGAGCCGTCAAAACCGAGTACGCCGGGGTAAACATTCTTCTTAAAGACACGTGGGGCTTTGATTCCTGACAGGTCCGGCAGGCGACCCGCCGCAACACGACCCGCGTCAGCATTACCAAAACATTCAAAGTTTTGAATGGGACGGCCCGTCGCCCGCCGCTTATGGGTTCTAAATTCACCGCTTGTCGGTTGCACAGCTCACTCATTTTCAGTTTCTGGACTTAGTCCCAACTTCGGCTACAGTGATTTAGTTACGGGATAAAACACCGACATAATCACTGTATGAGAAGTTTTATGACTTCCATATTTTCGCGCACGAAAAAACAAAACTACATATAGGAAATTCGGGGTTTCAAACAAGGAGAGTTGCCATGAACAGAAAGACCGGCCTTACCGTCCTTTTGTCCTTGATATTCGTTCTGTTTGCGCGTCCGCTCTACGCGGATGTCCATAAAAACCCTCTATCCGGGACAGCAAAAGCCGCGGCGCTGAAAAAAGCGGCTTATGTTTCCCCAAACCAAGCCCGCAATATTATCCAAAGGGATGCGGCGGTCGGCGACCTCGATCCGCTCGTATTCTCGGCGGCGCCGCGGGAGACGCCTGAAGAAGGGATAAAGCGCTACGAACCGATTGCAGAGTACCTGTCCCGGGTCATCGGCAAGAAGATCATCTATAAGCACCCGGGAACATGGGGCGTGTACCGCAGCGAGATGTTGCGGGGAAGTTACGATCTCATTTTCGACGGACCGCATTTCAACAGTTATCGTACAGACAAACTGAATCACAATATCCTGGCGAAGATCCCCAAAAGCCACGATTTCGTGGTGGTCGTCAAAAAAGATGAAAACAGGTTCGCCAACCTGAAACAGATGGCGGGGCGCACCTTCTGCACCCATGCACCGCCGAATCTCGGCACGCTTGTGCTGCTCAGCCAGTTCAACAATCCCGCACGCCAACCGATTATTATCAACACAAAGGGATGGAAAAATATTTACAAAGGCGTGGTATCGGGTCGCTGCACGGCCGGCATACTCCCGCTCCTGAATCTGCGGAAGTACGACAAGCGCAAAGTCAAAGTCATCTTCAAGGCCGGATCATTGCCCAACCAGGCCTTCTCCGCCGGTCCACGCATTTCCCCCGAAGATCAGTCCAAGATCGCGGCGGCCCTGGTAGCGCCCGAGGCGGCCGCTCCAACGGCGAAACTGCGCGCGGCTTACAGGGTGGGAAAAAGCTTCGCGACGGCCGGCAATCAGGAATACAGAGGGCTTGCCGATTTTCTTAAGAATGAATGGGGTTACTACTAATAAATTGAACACCCGCTTAAGCAAGGCCGGATAACCAAACAACATAACAAGGAGTTCACGTGTTGAAAAAGACTCTGTCTCTGTGTGCGATCTTCATTTTGATCTGGAGTGGACAACTTCTGGCGACCTCGCCCGGCGATGTCACGGCATTGCATCCGGCCGCCAAAACAAAGGCCGATGCAACCAGAAAGGTTTCCTATATCCCGCCTGGAAATGTTGTCAAATCCAAACCGACCCTCCGCGACTTCGCTGCTCAACCGGGCATCGATTCAGATACACTGGTATTCAGTGCGCCTCCGCGGGAAACGCCGGCTGAGGGCGCCAAAATCTACAAACCGATCGCCGATTACCTGTCACGAGTGATCGGAAAAAAGATCATCTATAAGCATCCGGGAAACTGGCTGAGCTACCAAACCGAAATGCTCAGGGGCGGTTACGACCTTATTTTCGATGGGCCACATTTCAACAGCTGGCGCATCGCCAAATTGCGGCACAACACGCTGGCAAAAATCGCGGAGGCCCATATCTTTACCGTCATTGTTAATAAAAACAACAACCATATTAAAAATATCAAGCAGCTTGTAGGGCGAAGGGTATGCGGGTTGCATCCATCCAATCTCGGCATGCTCGCCCTGCTTGACCGGTTTGACAATCCTATGCGTCAGCCTGCGGTCATCGGCCGTCTCAGCTGGAGAGAGGTATATGAAGGCGTTGTGATCGATAAAAAATGCGACGCCGGCATCCTGCCCCTGGCAAATCTTAAGAGATATGACGCCGGCCGCCGCTTCAGCCGTATCGTGTTCAAGACCAAGGCGCTGCCCAATCAGGCGTTCTCCGCCGGTCCGCGCATTTCCCCTGACGACCAGGCCCGAATCGCAACCGCCCTGACCTCATCCGGCGCCGATGTCGTGACTGCACAACTGCGCGCAACCTACGGCACGGATAGCAGGTTGGTGCCGGCCTCCAGAAAGGAATACGCCGGGATTGACGTTTATCTCAAAGACGTCTGGGGCTACGGACGTTGACGTAAAAGCATTAGCCATATCCTTCTCATTGCCCAGGTAAGACGCCCGGTCAGGCCTGACCTGGCGTTTTTTTCCCGTAATAAATCTCACCCGTCAAAAAATTTCACCGTCCTCTTCCGGTGATGTAAAACATCCTCCAACCGGCCTTATGCCGGTCGCGGCAATGTCGCTGACGGCCGCGGCCGATATCCGATATGATCTTACAAACACCGTGCCGCCCCCGGGGGACATCGCGCCTGTGAAAGATAGACATCATCATATCCATCTAAAAACATCTGTAGCCTGGCTGTTCCTGTTCTTGTCGGGGGCAGCGGTCGCCGAGCCGGTTTTGGATGAAACCGTCCATGCCGCCTTGCGCAAAACCATGGTGGCGGTGATCGCGGCCAATGCCGGGCTCACCAGCGCCAAGACCGGCAAAAAGGAATTCGATCGGCGCGTCTTGGAGGTCATGGGCAGCGTGCCGCGCCATGAATTCGTACCGCCCCATTTACGGCCCGTCGCCTACCAGAACCGTCCCTTGCCCATCGGGTACGGCCAGACCATATCCCAGCCCTATATCGTCGCGCTGATGACGGACCTCCTGGACGTGGAACCGGGCGACACCGTGTTGGAGGTGGGGACCGGTTCCGGCTATCAAGCGGCGGTCCTTGCAAATCTGGCCAAACAAGTGTTAACGATCGAAATCATCAAACCGCTGGCGGAACAGGCAACGGCGCGCCTCCGGCGCCTGGGCTATCGCAACGTGAAGACGCGTATCGGTGACGGGTATTACGGTTGGAAGGAATACGCCCCCTTCGATGCCATTATCGTCACCGCCGCCGCCGACCACGTGCCGCCGCCCCTGATCCAACAACTCAAACCCGGCGGGCGCATGGTGATTCCCGTGGGCGGCCGGTTTTTTACCCAGCAACTGCTGCTGGTGGAAAAAACCCCGGATGGAAAAATCACCACCCGGCAGATTCTGCCGGTGCGATTTGTGCCGTTAACGGGCAAGCACTAACAAAACCGACGATTTCGATGTCCGCTCTCACGCGGGGCGCGAGCAGCACTAAATTAATTCAAAAATAACCGACATGCGAAAACCCAGGCCCCTGTTAATCGCCGTCTCTTTTATATCCGCCGCCGCCATCGGATACGAAGTCCTCCTGATGCGGCTGCTATCCATTGTCCAATGGCACTATTTCGCCTATATGATTATCAGCCTGGCGTTGCTCGGCTACGGGGCGAGCGGCACCTTTATCGCACTTGCCGGCAACCGACTGCTAAGCCGCTTTCCTGTCGCGTTCCTTGTCAGTGCTGCACTAATGGCGATCACCCTGGTTGCCTCTTTCGCCGTCGGCCAGCGTATCCCTTTCAATAGCCTGGAGGTGGTCTGGGACGCGCGCCAGTTTCTCTACCTCATGGCGCTGTACCTGTTGTTGTTTGTCCCGTTCTTTTGCGCGGCCGCCTGTATCGGCCTTACGTTCGCAAAACACCGGGAGATAATCAGTCGTATTTATTTTTCGGACCTGCTGGGCGCCGGAACCGGGGCGCTGGCGATCATACTGGCGCTGTTCGTGCTTCGTCCGGAGGACGGCCTGAGGCTGTTGGCAGGGATGGCCTTGATGGCGGCCGCCCTCGCCTCTCTGGATCACAGCTTACGGCTGCCGCGGTGGCTGGCGCCGACAATAGTGGTGGGCGCTATCGCCTTGCCCCTTGCCCTGCCCCAGGGCTGGCTTGCCCTGCGGATGTCGGAGTTCAAGGGTCTGAGCCAGGTCCTGGAAGTCATGGATACGCGGGTGCTCAGCGAACATTCCAGCCCGCTGGGCATGCTGACGGTGGTGAAAAGCCCTACTATTCCTTTCCGTTATGCGCCGGGGCTCAGCCTGAACGCGACGCAGGAGCCGCCGCCTCAGTTAGGCGTATACACGGACGGCGACGCCTTGAGCGTAATCACGCGCTACGACGGAAGACGCGAGGCGCTCGCCTATCTGGATCAGCTTTCCTCTGCGCTTCCCTATCATTTGCTACAAAACCCCAAGGTGCTCATCCTGGGAGCCGGCGGCGGGATGGACGTGCTCTTGGCGCGCTATCACCGGGCGGGCTCAATTGACGCGGTTGAACTCAATCCCCAGTTCGTTGATCTGGTGCGAAATACCTATGCCGATTTCACCGGCCGCCTTTACCAGGCGCCCGATATCAGGATTCACATCGGCGAGGCGAGGGGTTTCGTGGCGAGCGGCCGTGAACGTTACGACCTGATACAGGTGGCCCTGCTTGATTCGTTTGCCGCATCGAGCGCCGGCGTGTACGCGTTAAACGAGAGTTATGTTTATACCGTCGAGGCGATCCGGGAGTACCTCAAGCATCTTACCCCGGGCGGCCTGCTCGCCATCACACGCTGGCTCAAGCTCCCGCCGCGCGACAACCTCAAACTGTTCGCCACGGCGATCGAGGCGCTTCGAGCCATGGGCGTGGAACAGCCCGATCGGCGCCTGGCCCTGATCCGCAGTTGGAAAACCGCCACCCTGCTTGTCAAAAAAGGAAGTTTTGGTGTTGACGACATCAACGCCATACGCCGATTCACCGCGGAGCGTTCCTTTGATGTCGCCTATTACCCCGGTATGCCCGCCGCCGAAGCGAACCGTTACAACGTTCTGGACGAGTCTTATTTATACAACGGCGCAATGGCGCTGCTGGGAGATAGGCGCGACGACTTCCTGGAACGTTACAAGTTCTATATCGCTCCGGCGACGGACGACAGGCCCCATTTTTTCCATTTCTTCAAATGGCGTACCCTGCCGGAGCTGCTCTCCAAGCGCGATCAGGGCGGCGTGACCCAGGTGGAATGGGGCTACCTGATTCTGGTCGCGACCCTCGTGCAGGCGGCGTTGGCAAGCGTCTTGTTGATCCTGTGGCCGCTGTGGAAAACGCAACGCGGCCGCAAGCGGCAACCCCGTGCGCGCATGGGGCTTTATTTTCTCGCGCTGGGTCTGGCCTTCATGTTCATCGAGATGGCGTTCATCCAAAAATTCATCCTGTTCCTGAGCTATCCCCTGTACGCGGTGGCCGTCGTCCTCGCCGCGTTTCTGATATTCGCCGGGCTTGGCAGCGCCTATTCGGCGCGCCTGGCGCGCCGTCGCCGCGATGCGCGGATATCGCCCATCACCTTCGCGGTAATGGCCATCGTCGGCATCGCCCTGATCTACCTTTACCTGCTGCCGGAAATATTTTATTGGTTTATGTTGTTGTCAGACGTATCCAAGATCCTGATCACCATCGCCCTGATCGCGCCGCTTGCGTTCTACATGGGCATGCCCTTTCCGCTGGGCCTGAGTAAAGTCTCAACGGCCGCGCCGGAATTCATTCCCTGGGCGTGGGGCATCAATGGGAGCGCGTCAGTGTTAAGCGCGGTGCTCGCCGCCCTGCTCGCCATCCACTTCGGGTTCACCGTGGTCATCATGCTCGCGCTTGTCCTGTACCTGATCGCGGCGGCGATCCTGTTCAGGCCGCTTGGGTCATCTCCTTCTCCGGACTGATGTCCTTTTTTATGCCGCCTGCGGCGGCATAATTAATACGAATATTTCACCGCTGAGCGCGCGGAGAACGCGGAGAGACCCGATTTCAAGCAGTTTTGTCCTGATCTCAGAGTGGTGTTTAACGATTTGTTTGATCCGCGATCTTTGCGGTCTCTGCGGTAAGTTCCCGGGTTAATCAGCTTGGACGCGCCGCGCCAGCTTCGGCAGGTCTCCTGCCAATCCCGATGCCCGCCGCATGATGAGATTCTTGATCGGCGTCGCGGCGTCGGTCAGGTCCATCCCGAGATTGCGCAGAAACCCGACCCCCGGCAAGGAACTGCCGAAGAGCAGCTTGAAGCCGGAGGTCGCGGCGAGCATTGCCAGATTATCGCCCTTGCGCCGGCGCTCGTAACGCCGCAGCACGCTCAATGACCCAATGTCTTTCTTTTTGGCACCGGCTTCAAGCAATACTTCGGCCAGTGTCGCGGCATCCAGAAAACCGAGGTTGACGCCCTGCCCGGCGAGCGGGTGCACGGTGTGGGCGGCGTCACCGATCAGGGCCGTGCGTGTCGCCGTATAGGCCTTTGCGTGGGTGAGCGCCAACGGAAACGCCGCGCGCGGACTGACGGACCGGATCTTTCCGAGCGCATCAAACGCCTCCTGTAATTGCGCCGTGAACGCGGCGTCATCCAAGGCGAGCAACTCCTCGGCGCGCGCGGTATCGGCCGACCAGACGATGGACGACGTGTGCGCCTCATCGAGCGGTAGAAACGCAAGCGGTCCGGTGGACAGGAACCGCTGGCGCGCAACATGGCCATGCGGCTTCTCGGTTATGACAGTCGCAACGATCCCCTTCTGATCGAAACTGAAGCCGCTGGCATCGATCCCGACCGCTTGCCTGACATATGAATCCGCCCCATCGGCCCCGACGAGCAGCCGGGCGCGCAGGTCTCTGCCGTCCTTGAGGGTAACCGCCGCATTGTCTTCGAAAATATTTATTTCTTCGACCTCCAACGGGCAAAGATAATGCACATTTATGAACTGCTGCAGGCGCTCCTGCAGCGCCGCGAGAATCACGCTGTTTTCGATGATATAGGCCAGACACGGCTCGCCGATCTCGGCGCTGTCGAAACGGATGGAGCCCGACCCGACCGCCTCCCATACGTGCATCGCCTGAACAGTTGAAATGCGCCGCGCCTCCATGCCCCGCCATGCGCCAATCGCCTCAAAGATGGCACGCGAGGCGAGCGTGATGGCGCTTACCCGCAGGTCGTACTCCTCCTCCGGCGGGGGAATAGCCGGCGTGCGCTCAAGGACGGCGACTTTTAAATAGGAATCGCCTAGGGCACACGCCAGCAAGGAACCGACCATGCCGCCGCCAACAATTAATACATCGTATTTAACTGTCATCACCAAATAAAAAGGGACAGGATTTACAGGATTAACAAGATTAGAATAAACAACGCATTGTCCTGTAAATCCTGTCTATTTCATTAGATCTTATAAAGGCAGACCGCGTGCCAGTTTCGGCAGGCGGCCGCTGAGCCCGCTGGTGATACGCACAAGGTAGCGCTTCACCGGCGGCGCCAAATCAACAGTGATCAATCCCAGGTTGCGCGCAACCGCCAGCGGCGGAAAGGTATTCGAGAAAATACGAATCAGGCCGCCCGTGAATCCGGCGACCACGCGGTTGTCGCGCCGGCGCCAGTCAGCGTAGCGCTGCAATACCTGCGCATCCCCGACATCCCTGCCGGCACGCGCCGCCTCAACCAAAACTTCAGAAAGCGCGGCCACGTCGCGCAACCCGAGATTAAAGCCCTGCCCCGCCACCGGATGCACGGTGTGGGCGGCGTTGCCGATCAACGCCAGGCGCGGCCGCACATGTTCTTTAACGCGGGTCAAAAACAACGGATAGGCTTGGCGTTTGCCCGCTTCCCGGAATGCCCCCAGGCGGTCGCCGAAACGTTCCTGCAGGCGCCGCAGAAATTCGGCGTCATCCCAGGAAAGGATGGTATCCACTTCTTGCGGACGGGTGCTCCAGACCACGGCGCATCGAGCCGCCTCCATGGGCAACAGCGCCAACGGTCCGGTTTCGGTGAAGCGCTCATACGCGGTATTGCCGTGCGACTTTTCCGTAATGACCGTGGTAACAATGGCGGTCTGACCGTAATCCACACGCTGCGCCTTGATGCTGACGGCCGCGCGCACCGCGGAGTCCGCGCCGTCCGCCGCCACCACCAGCCGGGCGGTCAGGGTGCTTACCTCGCCGTTACATTTAACCGTAACAACCGCGGCATCGGG
>WGFP01000052.1 GCA_015492195.1 Acidiferrobacterales bacterium | reverse complement strand
GAGTAGATACCGGGCGCGCCGTGGAGCGCGTCGACTTCCAGGCCGGAGTCGTCGGCAATGGCCGGCAGTTTGGCATGGTGTGCCGCGTTGCGCGCCTTGAGGATGGCGTTCTCCACGAAAGTAAGCCCGGTCTCTTCGACCTCGGGCACGTTGAAATCCGATTGCGGTACGACCTTAAAGTGCAGGGCCTCGAGCATCTGGTTGATCTCGCGCACCTTGCCGGGGTTTTGGCTTGCCAGAACGAGGGTTTTGTTCATGCCTTGGTTTCCAGCGCCCGGCGCTGATATTCGAGCAATTGCCTGATGCCCTTTTGCGCCAGCGCCGTCATGGCCTGCATCTCCTCCATGCTGAAGGTCTTGCTCTCGGCGGTGCCCTGAATCTCGATAAATCCGCCGGCGTCGTTCATCGCGAAATTCATGTCGGTCTCGGCATTGGCGTCTTCCAGGTAATCCAGGTCCAGAACCGGCGTTCCGTTGTAGATGCCGGTGGAGACCGAGGCCACCAGATGAATGATCGGATTTTCGGTAAGCAGGTTCCGGTCGCGCAAATGATTGACGGCGTCGACCAGCGCCACGCACCCGCCGGTGATGGAGGCAGTACGCGTCCCGCCGTCGGCCTGGATCACGTCGCAATCCACGGTGAAGGTGCGCTCGCCGAGGCGTTTGAGGTCGACCATCGAGCGCAGGGCGCGCCCGATCAGGCGCTGAATTTCCATGGTGCGTCCCCCCTGTTTGCCGCGCACCGCCTCACGCGGCATGCGGCTGCCGGTCGAGCGCGGCAGCATGCCGTACTCCGCCGTCACCCATCCCTGTTCCTTGCCTTTGAGGAACGGCGGCACCTTGTCCTCGATACTGACGTTGCACAGCACCTGGGTGTCGCCGAATTCGACGAGCACCGAACCTTCGGCGTGCCGGGTGTATCGTCGGGTAATTTTGATCTTGCGCAGTTCGTCGGGCGCGCGTCCGCTGGGTCGCATCATGTCTCTGACTCGGATGTTCGTTAAAACGGATGCTACCGCATCATTTAGGATCGAATTTTTTCAGGTATTCCTCGAATTCCTTGATGCGGCTTTCGATGGAATCATGCTTGTCTTTTTTTGGTTTCCTTTTGGTTTTTCTTTGAGTTTTCTTTGCCGCCGCGACTATGGCCGCGTTTTCCCAAAGCGTGTCTTCGTCCACGTTTATCACCTGGTTGCTCTGCAAGGGAAGGCTGTCAGTCACGTTGTCCTCCCAACGCAGACAAACGGCGCTGATATTGTCGCATGTATTTCCCATTTTCTTTTCGGCGGCGAGGAGCATTTCCTCGATGCCTTCATCCAATGTCTCATATTTAATATATCGGCCGATCTCAGCCGGAGAGAGCGCCTCCCACAAACCGTCGGTACACAGGAGCAGCGTGTCCCCCTTTCCCAACAAGGTTTCCTTTCCAAGACTGATGGTGGGTTTGTTGGGTCCGCCGACGCATTTCAGCAAATGTCCCTTATGGGGATGATCACCCATCTCCTCTTCGCTGATCAAACCGTCGTTGCGCAACTCTTCTATCGTGGTGTGGTCCTGCGTCCGCTGCACGAGCTTATTGTCACGAAAATAATAGAGGCGGCTGTCGCCCACGTGCGCCCAGTAGGCATAGCCGTTTTGTACCAGACAAACCACACAGGTGGTACGCGGATCCAGGGGTGGAATGTGGTTCTTGCCGCGCTCGACAATGGACTTGTGCGCGTGGAGGATGGTCAGCGCAAGAAACGCCGAGGGATTTGTGATGGTCGGGTGCCTGACGTTCTGAAACATGCGGATCACCGTCTGCACCAGGGTCTCGGCGGCGAGTTCCCCGCCCATGTGGCCGCCGAGGCCGTCCGCCAGCGCCATGATCACGGCATTGCCGCGGTCGGCCGCTCCGACCCGGTCCTGGTTGGTGGGCCGCGCCCCGCGCAGACTGTATTGCGACAGCTGATAATTCACGACGGTTTACTTCCTGGTCCAGGGCAGTTTCTGACTCAGGTGCTCGAACAGGCCTTGGGGTTCGCGTTTTTCGGGTTCGGCGGGCGGCCGATTCAAAAATTCAAGCAGCGCGTCCACCTTCTGCGGCCGTTCAAACTGATCCATCTGCATACACCAGTCCACGGCTTCGAGAAGCTCCCTTGAGTAACGCTTGGCGTAGGCGCGCACCGCCGGTTTGTATTTGTCTTTCTTCGCGCGTTTGATCGCGGACGGCGGCGCTTTTCCGCTCATGCACGCGTACATGGAGGCGCCGATGGCGTAGAGATCGGTCCACGGGCCGATATGCCCGCGTTGATGTTGTTCAATGGGCGCGAAACCCAGGGTCAATGTATGGGGGCCGAGCGGCTTGTTTCCGGAAAACGCCGCCTGGGTGGCGCCGAAATCGAGCAACATGGGCCTTCCGCCCGGCCGCAGAAAAATATTCGCCGGCTTGATGTCCAGATGCAGCAGATTGTGGCTGTGCAGCTCTCGCAGGCCCGACAGCAACTGGGGAAACACGGTGCGGATGAATTTCTCACTGAGCCTTCCCGAATGGCGCTTGATATACCAGCGCAGATCCTTGCCCTGCTCGTGGTCCATCACAAGGTAGACGGTGTTGTTCTCGCGAAAAAAATCCGTGACGTGCACGATGTTGGGGTGGTTAACCTTGGCCAGCGTCGCGGCTTCGTCGAAAAAACGTTTCATTCCATGGCGGAAGGTGGTGGAGGTCTCCGCGGATATGCTCTCGACGGATTCGTCATCCATGCGCGTGGCCTGGTCGCTGGGAAGGTATTCCTTGATGACGACGCGTTTGTTGTTGGTCGTATCGAAGGCCAGATACACAATACTGAATCCTCCGCCGCCGAGCGTTCTGGCGATGCGGTACTGATGAAGCAGATAACCTGTGGGCAGGGCGTTTTTGATTTGCATACCGAAACTACGCGACACTCATATATTACAAGTATATGCTTAGTATCGCCGGTGAAAATGGTTATGATTCAAACCGGCCTGGCGACAGTACCATATAATTATACATTTCCTGAACCACGACGCCGGGGACAATGGGTTTTACCGTCGTGAAATTCCGTTTACCATCCAGGCTTATTTGACTCGCACGGATTGAAATCAATGACGCTAAGCATGACCGCATTCGCCCGGCAGGAGGCCGATACGTCCTGGGGCAAGCTGGTGTGGGAATTGCGGTCCGTAAACCACCGCTATCTGGAAATCAGCACGCGTCTTCCGGAGGACCTGCGCGGGCTCGAACCGCAGGTACGCGAGACGATCGGCGCCCGGCTGGCGCGCGGGAAGATCGACTGCACCTTGCGCTTCCAGCCCGAAGACGCCGCAACCACCGCGATTGAAACGGACGAAGCGCAGGCCCGGCGCCTGCTGGAGGCGGCTGAAAAAATCGCCGCGATCTCGGACAATCTCGCGCCCCTGCGCCTCATTGACGTGCTCCGCTGGCCGGGCGTGCTGAAACCCCCGAAGATCGACTTTGAATCGCTCGGCGCTGCCACGATCGAGCTGCTTTCGCAGACGTTGGATGCATTGGTGGAGATGCGTCAGCGGGAAGGCGAGCGCATGCAGGAACTGATCAACCAGCGTCTCGCGGCCATGCAGCGGACAATCAATGATGTGCAGGCGATTCTTCCGGAAACGGTGCAGGCCTTTCGCGAGCGTCTCGAGGCGCGGCTCAAAGAGGTGCGGCAGGAACTGGATCCGGCCAGAGTCGAACAGGAAATCGTTTTATTTACCCAAAAGAGCGACGTGACGGAAGAGATGGACCGGCTGGCGGCGCACGTAGACGAAGTACGGCGTGTGCTTGCCGGCCCGGGACAGGTTGGAAGGCGGCTGGATTTTCTTATGCAGGAACTCAATCGCGAGGCCAACACCCTGGCGTCAAAATCCGTGGACATCCGCATGACCAACGCCGCCGTGGAATTGAAGGTGTTGATCGAACAGACGCGCGAGCAGGTGCAGAATATTGAATAAAATCAGTTACAAGTTTCGACCAGCAAGTAGCGAGGTTATGCATGTTGTTTCTCGATATTCGCTACTCGCTGTTCACTGCTTTGGTTCATGAAGGCCGGTACCCTATTCATCTTTTCAGCGCCGTCGGGGGCGGGCAAAACCAGCCTCGCCAACGCGCTGGTGGAAAGCCTGCCGGACCTCGTCTTTTCGGTGTCGCACACCACGCGTCCGCCGCGCCCGGGTGAGCAGCACGGGGTGCATTATTATTTTGTCACGCAAAAAGACTTCGAGGAAATGATCGCCGCCGGGCGTTTTCTGGAATATGCCCGGGTGTTCGACCATCTCTACGGGACCTCGCGCGCGGTGGTTGAGAACCTGCTCAAACAGGGCAAGGATGTGATCCTGGACATTGACTGGCAGGGCGCGCGTTCGATCAAACAGCAGATGCCGCAAGCGGTCGGCATTTTTATCCTCCCGCCCTCGCGTGCGGCCTTGAAAGAACGGTTGACCCTGCGCGGCCAGGACCCCCCGGAGGTGATCGAGCGGCGCATGCGCGAGGCATCGGCCGAGATGCGCCATTACGATGAATTTGATTACGTGGTGGTGAACGACGAATTCGAGGCCGCACTTCAAGACCTGAAGGCCATTATCCGGGGGGAACCGGAGGCGCGCCGCCCGCTGACGCTGGATCCGGCGTCACTTTTGCAGGAATAGCTGGAAAAGAGGTCTTGCTATCAGTAAGATAAAGACAGCGCAGGGTATTCGCGATGTACCCCTAAGATGTGAGGAAATCCTGGACCACCAGGAAGGCGTTCGGCTTATTTGTCGCGGTTTTCTCCTCTTATCTTTCAACTAACACTTTGAGGTTACGTATGGCCCGTATTACTGTAGAAGACTGTCTGGAAAACGTGGACAACCGGTTTCAGCTGGTGCTGGTGGCCGCCAAACGCACGCGTCAATTGAACGCGGGTGCGGAACCCTGCGTGCCCAAGGAAAACGACAAGAACACGGTGATCGCACTGCGCGAGATTGCCGGCGGTTTCGTTACCAATGCCATACTGGACGAAGAGGACTCGCAAGTCGGACTGGAAACTGATGAAGACACACCCGAGCAAACCGAAGCGGTCGGCAACGCCGCCCCCGAAGAGACGCCCCCGTCCGGCCCGGCCAACGACGAAGGAGGCGGCGAAACGGCTTGATGGCGGGCCACCGTCTCGCGGGCAATCCGTAGTCGGGCACAGGTTCCAGATCAGCGACCTGTGCGCGATTCTCGAAACCTATCTTGAACCCAAAGACGTCGCCGACGTATTTAATGCCTACCTGTTCGGGGCCGAGGCCCATGAAGGCCAGCTCCGCCGCAGCGGTGAACCGTATATCTACCATCCCCTCGAAGTCGCGCGCATATTGGCCTCCATGCACATGGACGGCAAAAGCATTTCCGCCGCCATCCTTCACGACGTCATTGAAGATACCGAAACGGTTAAGGATCAAATCGCAAAGGAATTCGGCAAGGATGTTGCGGAATTGGTTGACGGCGTCAGCAAGATAACAAGAATCGAATTCCAGACGCAGGAAGAAGCGCAGGCGGAAAACTTTCGCAAGATGCTGCTTGCCATGGCAAGTGACATTCGCGTGATACTCATCAAGCTCGCCGACCGCCTGCACAACATGCGCACTGTGGGCGCCCTGCCGCAAGCCAGACAACGCGCGATCGCCCGCGAGACCCTCGATATCTATGCGCCGATCGCCAACCGCCTCGGCGTACGCCAGTGGTCTATTGAGTTGGAAGACTTGGCCTTCGCCACCCTTTTTCCTCTGCGTTACCGCGTTCTCGCCGAGGCGGTACGCCGGCGCCACGGCAACCGTAAGGCGATCGTGGAGAAGGTTCGCACCGCCATTATTAATCAGCTGGAACGCGAAGGCCTGCGTGCCGAGATCACCGGCCGGGAGAAAAATTTATACAGCATCTATAAAAAGATGCAGCACAAGAGGTTGTCTTTCGAACAGGTATTTGACGTCTACGGTTTTCGTATCATTGTGGATAAGGCGGATGATTGCTACCGCGCGCTCGGGGTGATTCATAATCTCTACAAGCCGATACCCGGGCGGTTCAAGGATTACATCGCCATCCCCAAGGCCAACGGCTATCAGTCGTTGCACACGGTCGTGTTCGGCCCGTTCGGAATATCCATTGAAGTTCAGATACGGACGCGGGAAATGCATCGTGTCGCCGAGGCCGGCGTCGCCTCACACTGGTTATACAAGAGTGGTGACACCCGGGCCGATCACGTTCAACAACGGGCGCTTCAATGGCTGAAGGATCTGCTTGAGACACAGCAGAAAGCCGGGAATCCGCGCGAATTCCTGGAACATCTCAAGATCGATCTGTTTCCCGACGAAGTTTACGTCTTCACGCCCAACGGCGAAATCAAAAAACTCCCCCGCGGCGCCACCGTTATCGATTTTGCCTATGACGTGCATACCGATGTCGGCGATCATTGCGTGAGGGCCAAGGTGAACCATCAGCTTGTCCCGCTGCGAACCACTTTGCGCAACGGCGATCATGTCGAGATCATCACGTCGGACTGGAGTCACCCCAACCCCATGTGGCTGGATTACGTGGTGACGAGCAAGGCGCGCGCCCATATCCGCAGCTATCTCAAAAACCTGAGAGTGGGTGAGGCCGTCAAACTCGGCGGGCGATTACTGGAGAAAGCGATTCAGACCCTGGGGAGTGACGGTTCCCGCGTGAGCGAGTCGCAGCGAAGCGCCTTGCTCCGGACCCTGAAACTCAAGGACTGGAACCAGCTCCTGAGCGAGATCGGGCTCGGTAACCGCCAGGCGATCGTGGTCGCGCGGCAGCTTATCCCCGAACCGTCGATGAAGGCTTCGCGTACTAAATTCGCATTCCCGATGAAGTGGAGAGGGAAAAAGAAGCGCAAGGCGCCGGTGCTTGCGATCCGCGGCACCGAAGGCGTGGTCGTAACCTACGCGCGCTGCTGCCGCCCGATCCCGGGCGATCCGATACTCGGCTTTCTGTCCGCCGGGCGCGGAATCGTGGTGCACACGGAGGGTTGCCCCAACGTGGCCAAGTACCGCAAGCACCCGGAACAGTGGCTGGATGTGCAGTGGGAACAGGACATTGAAGGGGTATTCCCCGTCGGTTTCCGCGTGGAAGTCAAGAATCAGCGCGGGGTGCTGGCCTCCGTCGCCGCGGCGATCGCGGAACAGGAAGCCAATATCGACACCGTGTCGTTCGATGATCGTGACGGGCGCTACACCACCATGGATTTTATCATTGAAGTGCGCGACCGGGCGCATCTGGCGAAAATCATGCGCCAGATCCGCTCGCTCGAAACGGTGGCGCGCATTAATCGGAAGAAAGGATAGTAGCGAGTAGCTAGTTGCCCGCAATTCGCTGCTAGTTGGCTACTTGTCACAACTGACAAAAACTCCATTTTGTAAGGAGAGATGATGAATAATGTGATAAAAACCAATAAGGCCCCTCAGGCCATCGGCACCTACTCCCAGGCGGTCAGGGCCGGAAACACGGTGTATCTATCCGGGCAGATTCCGCTGGTTCCGGAGACCATGGAGATCGAGCAAGGCGACATGCGCGCGCAGATTAAACGCGTGTTCGAAAACTTGAGCGCGGTCGCCCAGGCGGCCGGCGGCGGACTTAAAGACGTGGTGAAGCTCAACGTGTTCCTGACCGACCTTGCGCACTTTCCCCTGGTCAATGAAGTCATGGCGCAGTATTTCACCGAACCCTATCCGGCGCGCGCCGCCGTCGGCGTGGCCGCCCTGCCCAAGGGCGTATCCATAGAAATGGACGCGATTATGGTTCTGGAAAAGTAGCAAGTATCAAGTGGCAAGTAGCAAGTAAAGTTATATGACATTTCTCTTGTAACTTGCTACTTGTATCTTGTAACTGAATTTAATGGATATCGCTTCGCTCCCGGTTACCACGTTAAAAGGCGCGGGACCCAGGCTCGCCGAGAAGCTTGAACGCCTGGGGCTGCGCACCGTGCAAGACGTGTTGTTTCATCTGCCCTTCCGTTACCAGGATCGCACCCGCCTGACGCCGATAGGCAGCCTGAAACCGGGCATGGAGGCGATGATCAGCGGTCGGATCGAGCTTGCCGACGTCGTCTATCGCGGTCGCCGGAATCTTGTTTGTCGGCTTACCGACGGCACCGGCCACATCCACTTGCGATTTTTTCATTTCACCGCCGCGCAGAAGGCAACCCTGGAACGCGGGCGGAGCCTGCGCTGCTTCGGGGAGGTGCGCTTCGGTCCCGCGGGCCTGGAAATGGCGCATCCCGAATATACCCTCGTCGATGGATCGCAAGCGCCGCAGGCGGAAGAACACCTGACCCCGGTCTACCCGGCAACGGCCGGCGTGCACCAACTCAGTTTGAGAAAGCTGACCCGGCAGGCGCTCGATCACCATGTCGATCATATTCAGGAGTGGTTGCCGCCGCCGGTTCTTACAGAGATGCGTCTGCCCACGCTCAAGGAGGCGCTTGTCCTGGTTCATCGCCCGCCACCGGAGGCCGAGGTGACGGCGCTGGAACAGGGCCGCCATCCGGCGCAACAACGTTTGTCTTTCGAAGAATTGCTCGCCCATCATCTGAGCCTCATGCGATTGCGCGCGAATCTTCAATCCCACCGCGCCCCGGAAATAAGGCCGGCGGGAGATTTGCTGAAGAAGCTGCTTACGTCCCTGCCGTTTAGCTTTACGTCGGCGCAGACGCGCGCGCTCAACGAGATCCGGGAAGACCTGAAACAGGGGCGTCCCATGCAGCGCCTGGTTCAGGGCGACGTGGGGTCGGGCAAGACCGTCGTGGCCGCCGGCGCTTGCGCCCTGGCGATCGAGGCGGGCTATCAGGCGGCCGTGATGGCGCCGACGGAACTGCTGGCGGAACAGCATTTACGCAATTTTTCCGATTGGTTCACGCCGCTCGGCATCTCCGTGGCGGGGTTGTCCGGAAAGCTCAAAAACCGCGCCCGGCAGGAGGCGCTGGAAAAGATCGGCGGGGGCAGCGCCCACATTGCCGTCGGCACGCACGCCCTGTTTCAGGAAGGGGTGGCGTTTTCAAATCTGGCGTTGATCGTGGTGGACGAACAACACCGCTTCGGCGTGCACCAGCGCCTGCAACTGCGCGAAAAGGGCAGCAGCGGGGATCGCCTGCCGCATCAACTGATCATGACCGCCACGCCGATCCCGCGCACGCTCGCGCAGAGCCTGTATGCCGATCTGGATGTCTCCGTCATCGATGAACTGCCGCCGGGACGTACCCCGGTGGAGACGGTGGTGGTGTCCGCCGCGCGCCGTGCCGAGGTGGTGAGTCGCGTGCGCGCCGCCTGCGCCGCCGGCCGCCAGGCCTATTGGGTCTGCCCGCTGATCGAGGAGTCGGAGGTGCTTCAGTTGCAAACCGCCACCGACACGGCGGATGCGTTGCGCGAGGCATTGCCGGATATCCGGATCGCCCTGGTGCACGGGCGCATGAAGCCGGCGGAGAAAGAAAAAATTATGGCCGCGTTCAAACAAGGCAAAGTGGATCTGCTGGTGGCGACCACGGTCATCGAGGTGGGGGTGGACGTGCCCAACGCAAGTTTAATGATTATCGAAAACGCCGAGCGCCTCGGCCTCTCCCAGCTGCACCAGTTGCGCGGCCGCGTCGGCCGCGGCGCGACGGCCGGCAGTTGCGTGCTCATGTACCAGGCGCCGCTGTCGGAGCTTGCGCGTGCGCGGCTTGCGGTATTGCGCGAGACCGGCGACGGTTTTGAAATCGCGCGCCGGGATCTTGAGATGCGCGGCCCGGGGGAGATGCTCGGCACGCGCCAGACCGGCATGCAGGAATTTCATATCGCCGACATCATGCGCGACCGCGCCCTTCTGCCCCAGGTGCAAAAAACCGCGCAAATGATGCTTGCGGATTTTCCGCAACACGTCGAACCCATTATCCGTCGCTGGCTGGGCCGGAAAGAAGACTACGGCGGCGTCTGATTTTGATGAAAGGAATCGCGCTTGGCGCGCACCTGACCGCCGCGCATAATGCACGAATGAATGATTCAGACCGTTTCCTGTGCGAGCCGGTATGGCGCCCGGTGCAACGATTGCGGCGATCCACCGTCCCGGAAAAATATCTATCCTGGCTGCTTGACCCCGCGTCGCTGACGCAACGCATCGTGTCCATCTGTGACGGAATGTTCCGGGTGCAGGTCATCAGCCAGCTACGGTCGCGGCCGATGCTGAACGAAGCCGGGGCGTTGGGTATGAGGGCGGGCGCATTTGCCGTGGTGCGCCAGGTGTGTCTGCTGTGCAACGAGACGCCGTGGGTCTACGCGCGCACCATTATCCCCCCGGAGACGCTGACCGGACGCCGGCGTCGACTGGCGCATCTGCGCTCGCGCTCGCTCGGCGCGCTGCTGTTCTCCGACCCGACGATGCGGCGTGGCGTGGTCGAAGTCGCGCGACTGTCGCCGTGCGACAAATTATTCCCCCTGGCGACGCGGAATCTGCGCTCAAGGCCCGAGGCCGTGTGGGGACGGCGCTCGGTGTTTCGCATCGGCGGCAAACCGCTCCTGGTGAGTGAGTTTTTTCTGCCCGACATCAAAGAATTTCCGGTATGAGTTTCGCCCAACGCCTCAAGGAATATGCCCTGCTGATGCGTCTGCACCGGCCCATCGGCATTATGTTGTTGCTGTGGCCGACCTTGTGGGGCCTGTGGTTCGCCGCCGAAGGCCTGCCCGACCTCCGCGTTTTTATAGTGTTCGTGCTGGGCGTGGTGCTGATGCGTTCGGCGGGCTGCGTGATAAACGACTACGCCGACCGCGATTTCGACCCGCACGTGGCACGCACCCGTGACCGTCCGATCGCCGCCGGACGGGTGTCGCCGCACGAAGCGCTGGTGTTGTTTGCCGTCTTGTGCCTGTCAGCGTTCGCGCTGGTGTTGCTCATGAACAGGCTCACCGTGGCGCTCTCCCTGGTCGCCGTGTTCCTGGCCGCCAGCTATCCCTTCATGAAGCGCTATACGCATCTGCCGCAATTTTACCTGGGCGCGGCTTTCGGCTGGTCGATTCCCATGGCGTTCGCGGCGGTAACCGGCGCGGTGCCCGTTATCGCCTGGGTTCTGTTTGTCGCCAACGTGTTCTGGTCGGTGGCCTATGACACCGAATACGCCATGGTGGACAGGGAGGACGATTTACGGATCGGGGTGAAATCCACGGCGATTCTGTTCGGCGCCTATGACCGCACGATGGTGGGCATGTCCCACACGCTTGCGCTTTTGCTGCTGCTTGTGACCGGCGTCACCGTCGGCCTCGGCCTGTTGTATTATGCGGGGCTGGCGGTCGCGGCGGGACTGGCGGCCTATCAGCAGCGCCTGATCCGTGAACGGAAGCCCGAGCAGTGTTTCAAGGCGTTTCTACACAACAACTGGTTCGGCGCCGCGGTGTTCGCCGGGCTGTTGCTGAATTATTTTCAGGGAGGCGCGTCATGAAGCTGGATGGTTCGGTATGTGCGCAAGATACGGATTATGCTGAAGGAAAAAGATTACTCGGTGGCTGCCGAACCGTCGGAAAAGGTGAACGTCATCCCGCCAACGCCGCGGGTTGCCGTTTGAACCGGCTCTGTCCCGTTACCGACAGGGATTCATCGGAATAAACTCCGAGAACGCTTCGAGTAGCCGCTTGTCTGCGAGCGGCCTATCCGTCTGCCCGCACGCAGCGCACGGGCAGGCGCGTAAGCAGGTCGGCATCCTGATAGAATACGCGGGCAATCGTCGCGCTTTTTATTGACCGGTGGCCAGTAATGCCCGATCCAATCAATCTTGATCACCCCGAACGCTACGCCGTGATGGGCCATCCCGTGGCCCACAGCAAGTCGCCGGAGATTCACAAGTACTTCGCCCATCAGTTCAAGCACAACATAGAATACACCGCGATTGAGGTGGAGCCGGGCGATTTCCCCCAGGCGGTAGAACAGTTCCGCGCCAGCGGCGGCAAAGGCCTGAATGTCACGATTCCGTTTAAGTTCGACGCCTTCAAACTCGCCGATCGCCTAAGCGACCGTGCGGAGCTTGCGGGCGCCGTCAACACCTTGAAGTTCGAAGCCGACGGCCGAATCTTCGGCGACAACACCGACGGCGCCGGTCTGGTGCACGACCTGACGCTGAACCTCGGCGTCACGTTAAAGGACAAACCCATCCTGGTGTTGGGCGCCGGCGGCGCGGTGCGCGGCGTACTCGGGCCGTTGTTGAGACAGCATCCGGCCGTGCTCGTTATCGCCAACCGGACTATCGCCAAAGCCAAGGAACTCGCGAAGGTGTTTGCCCATTACGGCAAGATCGAGGTCTGCGGTTTCGACGATTTAAAGGGCCGGCGCTTCGACGTCGTGATCAACGGCACCGCCGCCAGCCTCAAAGGCGAAGTGCCGCCGCTGCCGGCAAGCCTGTTCACCCACGGGGCGCTGGCCTATGACATGATGTACGGCGACCGCCCGACGCCGTTCATGCTGTGGGCGGAGCGCTACGGCGTGCACAAAATTTCGGATGGTTTGGGGATGCTGGTGGAGCAGGCGGCGGAGTCGTATTTTATTTGGCATGGGGTCAGGCCGGAGACAAGGCCGGTGATTCAGGTTTTAAGAAAGGGAGTTTAAATTATTCTGATCTTACCCATCCCTCCTGACCCCTCACCATTATTTCTGTTACGATTTCTCTCAATGTAAGTGAGAGTATCTGTAGAAAGGGAAAAGAGATACCACCATATGCTTAGAAATGATCTGACGGTGAGTGAGGAGAAGGAACGTATAGAGCTACGCCAACTACTCGAGGAATCACTTCGAGCGCAAGGGTTTGCTATTAATGGCAACCGTGTAGCTCCACCAGATGAGATGGACAAGGCAGATGTCCGCCGTCTTCACGCGCTAGCTGTCGATCATCGTCGTGGGTGTGCACGTAAAAATCTGGAGCGATGGGAACCGAAGCTTCTTAATCGAATTGCAGCAGGTGCAGAAGTCGATCCCAAGCAAATCTACCCTCGTTTGGTAGAGGTGCAACGGCGTTCGGAGGAAGAACTGCTATTCCGCTATGCCTGCCTACACTGGAGCATCCCTGTATCCAGCGGCTATGGTCGTCGTCTACGGTTCATAGTAATTGATGAGCAGAATGACAAACTGATTGGAGTGATCGGACTCGGTGACCCAGTATTTTCCTTGAGTGCCAGAGATGATTGGGTGGGATGGAAAAAGAAGGATCGGCTAGAACGGTTGCATCATGTTGTGGATGCCTTTGTACTCGGTGCTGTTCCACCGTACTCGCAATTGCTATGCGGTAAACTGATCGCTCTATTGACTGCGAGTAATGAGGTTCGTAAGGCATTCGAGCGTAAGTATGGGCAACGCCAGTCTCTAATACGAAACCGTGATTTAGACGGACGCTTGGCTTTGATTACGACTACTTCCGCATTAGGCCGATCCTCGGTATATCGGCGCTTGAGAATGGAAGACCAACACATATACACAAGTTGTGGATTTACACGCGGTAGTGGTGAGTTCCACTTCGCCAATGGTGTGTATTTCCATATCTCAGAGTTTGCCCATAATCATTTCGAGCCTAGTGCTAAGCAACAACGGTGGGGAAACGGTTTTCGAAATCGTCGTGAAGTGATACGTAGAGTGCTTAAAGGAGTGGGACTCTCTCCAGATTGGCTGTATCACGGAATCGGTCGAGAAGTATTTGTGGTTCCACTAGCGGAGAATGCGCGGGAATTTCTTCGTGGTGATGAAGAGACATTACGCCCCCTGGATATGCCGGCCGATAGGATTATTGTTTGGTTTCGCGAGCGCTGGTTAATCCCTCGGGCGGGGAGAGAAAAGAGGTGGTTGGACTTTTTGCCAGAAAACTATCGGCTTTGGGGAAAAAAGGGAACATGAGTGATCCGGATGCACCTTTCGCAGAGCTGCCCGCTGCCTTGGTCGAAGAGGTCTTGTCGCAGACCGCTTCGGTTGGTGAGCGGCTTCTGGAATCATTCCAGCAGGCGAAAGATAGCCGAAAAGGGTGGCGGCAAACATTAGTAAAAAAAGGTTATATCATCAAGGAGTCAACACTAGGCTGCCCCTCTTCACCGACCACTTGCGCTACAGATGGCTCCTATGCCATGGAACGTTTATTAACTGTCGATTTAGCGGCTGCGGCAGCAGTTGCGATGGAAGGCTTAACCCCTCCATCTGAGCAGCGTCACTGGGACCAACCAAGACACAGCACAATCATCTACGCCGAGCCACATCAGGAAAAGACCGTCAACGTGTTGCGAGCTGCCATGATAGGCGAGGAACTGATCCTTGCATGTAAGGCCCCCCACGACCTAGTTATGTTGGACTGTACATTGACGTTGCCAATTATTTATTTCAATCAAGGTATTAGTGCAGCAAAAGAGCATCCAGAACTTCATATTTCAGGCTATTTTGTTAACCATGTTTCTGACTATCTTGATGCGTATCGAACAATCCTTATGTCTAAGCGTTCAGATAAACAATTTATTGGTAATCCTAAATATTCCACGCGCCGTGAAATTGGTGAGGAGATGGGTTGGGAAGGGACTCATGATGACAGAGGGCTACTTACCCTGGTTTTGGAGGCTGGTGAGCTTACCAAACCTATGAGCTTACAACAAACACCAGGTCAAACGTGGCACTTAGGTACAAATAGTCTACC
>WGFP01000051.1 GCA_015492195.1 Acidiferrobacterales bacterium | reverse complement strand
GGCGCCAATATTGTGATATGAGGCCGGCTTCAATATTGTAATATGCCGCCAAGTATTGCGCGGAACAATAGGTGACAAACCACTTACAGACAAGATCACAACCTGTACAACTAAATGAGCTTTAAAAAAGCCGCTTCGTCCAACATCGTGATTCCGAGCTCCTTGGCCTTGGCGGCCTTGGAGCCCGGGTCTTTTCCCACCACGACGTAGTCCGTTTTTTTCGAGACGCTGCCGCTGACCTTCGCGCCGAGTTCCTGCAACTTGCGCTTGGCCTCGTCGCGACTCATGGCGTCGAGCGTCCCGGTTAACACGAAAGTCTTGCCTGACAGCGCCGTGGATTTTTTTCGGCGCGCGACCTTGGGCCATTGCACGCCGGCGGCGATCAGCTTGTTGATGACCTCGCGGTTATGCTTCTGATGGAAAAAGGCGCGGATATCCTCCGCCATAGTCGGCCCGATGTTCGGTACCGCCTCAAGCGCGTCATGCCCGGCATTCATGATCGCCTCAAGGGTGCCAAAGTGCTCCGCGAGCACAGCCGCGGTGGCCTCGCCGACCTGCGGGATGCCGAGGGCGTGGAGAAAGCGCGCCAGCGTGGTGCGGCGGCTTTTTTCAATGGCGGTCACCACATTCTGCGCCGATTTTTCCGCCATGCGCTCAAGCCCCGCGAGTTGCGGGACCTTGAGCCGATAGAGGTCGGCGACGGTCTTGACCATTCCCTTTTCCACCAGTTGCTCCACCAGCTTGTCGCCGAGCCCTTCGATATCCATGGCGTTGCGGGAGGCGAAATGCAGGATCGCGCCCATGCGTTGCGCCGGGCAGTAAAGCCCGCCCATGCAGCGATGCGCCGCCTCTTCCTCTTCGCGCACCACCTGCGAACCGCACACCGGGCACTTTTTCGGCATGTGCCAACGGCGCGCGTTGCGCGGGCGCTTGTCCTTGATGACGCTGACCACTTCCGGGATCACCTCGCCGGCACGGCGGACGATCACCGTGTCGCCGATGCGAACGTCTTTGCGATGCAGTTCGTCCTCGTTGTGCAGCGTGGCGCGGCTGACGGTGACGCCGCCGACCTCAACCGGCTTGAGGACGGCGACCGGCGTGATCACGCCGGTGCGGCCGACGGAGGCGAGAATGTCTTCCACCTTGGTGGTCTCTTCATGCGCCGGGAGTTTGTGCGCCAACGCCCAGCGCGGGGCGCGCGCGGTGTAGCCCAATTGTTCACGTGCGCCGAGGTCATCCACCTTGTAGACGACGCCGTCGATCTCAAACGGCAGGCGCTCGCGCTGATCGAGAATCTCGCGGTAATAGGCGATGCATTCCTCTATCCCGTGCACGACGCGCAATAACTCGCTGACGCGAAAGCCCCAGTCCTTGAGGCGTTTCGCCGCTTCCGAATAGCGTTGCGCCACGGGCGCGGAGGATTCGCCGAAACCCCAGGGAAAAAAATGCAAAGGGCGCGAGGCGGTAATGCGGGAATCCAGCTGGCGCAGGCTGCCGGCGGCGGCGTTGCGCGGGTTGGCAAAGGCGCTTTCGCCGTTTTTCAGGCGTTCGGCGTTCAAGCGCTCGAAATCCTTTTTGGGAATCACCACCTCGCCGCGCACCTCGAACACCTTGGGCCAGCCTGAATCCCGCAGGTGCAGCGGCACGGTTTTGATCGTGCGCACGTTGACCGTGACGTCCTCGCCGGTCGTGCCGTCGCCGCGCGTGCCCGCCTGGGTCAGCAGGCCGTTCTCATAGCGCAGGTTGATAGAAACGCCGTCGTACTTGGGTTCGGCGGTATAGGTCGCGCTTCCTTCAAGCTCAAGCCCCTGGCGCACGCGCCGGTCCCAATCGTGCACCTCGGTCTCGTTGAAGGCGTTGTCCATGGACATCATGGCAACGGCGTGCTTCACCTGGCCGAACTCCGGAAGCGGCGCGGCGCCCACGCGCTGCGTGGGCGAGTCGGGCGTGATCAGTTCCGGATGCTGTGCCTCGATTTGCTGCAATTCGCGCAGCAGGCGATCGTACTCGGCATCGGAGATAACCGGGCTGTCAAGAACGTAGTATCGGTGGTTGTGGTAATTGATCTGCTCGCGCAATTCCTCGGCGCGCCGGCGCGCTTGCTCGGCCTGGCGCATCTCAACTATCCAGACCGCTTCCGAACAGGCGCAGGGCGGTTTCGCTGCCCGGCATGATGTCGCGGCCGCGCATGGCCTCGGCGATTTCTTCTATCTGGCGGCGTATCAATGCAATGCCCTTTTCCGTCAACGGCCGCCCCTCCTGGTCTACCAGCCTTCCTTCCAGCATGTCGCACAGCGCGGTGGCGGTGTCCACCATTTTCTCAAAAACGGAAACCGGACGATGGGCGCAGGGCACGCTCATAAACAGCGTCAACCCCTTGGTTTTAAATTTATCCCATTTGGCCGGATCGAAATCACCGGGCTTGTACAGGTTCGCCATGCTGAAGAGATGCTTGCAGCCGGGGGAGCGGTCGTTCTTCATATGAAAAATATTCATGGCCCCGAATTGCATGCCGAGCTCGCTCGCCGCATCGAAGATGGCGCGGCCTGCAAACGGCGGGCCGCCGGGCGAGACCACGTTAATGCCCGCGATCACGTCATAGGTGTCGCAAAACTCGCGAAGTTCGCGGGCGCGCTCTAAGGCCTTCTCAAAGCTCAGCGGTAACTTGGTGGGACGATGCAGGGCGTCGGCCAACTTTAATCCCAACTGCATAAACGTATTCAGCTCGGATTCCTCCACCGGACCCTCGCCGTTCACCAATTGGATGGCGAGTGCCAGGTTGCTGTAGTCGGTGTATTCCGGATCGTACTGTAAGTTCGACCAGTAGTTGGTTTTATACCTCTGCCCGTACAACCAACGCGGCTTTTCCAACATATATTCATGTTGCTTGAAAATTCCAAGCGCCCTGTTGCGGGCGACCGGGGCCACGCCCGGCAGATGGATAATGAAATCAATTTTTTCGTCCGGCATGGATTGCCGTTCGGGATCCAAACCGGCGGGCGCGCCGTCGGTTGACGGGCGATCGAGGCCGGGATTCAGGTTAAGCGGCATGCGCGCGTATTCTTCCACGCCCTCCAATTC
>WGFP01000050.1 GCA_015492195.1 Acidiferrobacterales bacterium | reverse complement strand
CACCGACGGTCAGGGGCGCACGGTGGATTTTCGCAACACCGTGATCGTCATGACCTCCAACCTGGGGTCCACGGTGATACAGGAACTCGCGGGCGAGGAGAATTACGACAAAATGAAACAGGCGGTGATGGAGATCGTCGGCTCCCATTTTCGGCCGGAGTTCATCAACCGCGTGGATGACATCGTGGTGTTTCATCCTCTTGGGCGCGAACAACTGCACCGCATTGCCGAGATCCAGGTGCGATACCTTCGCGACCGCTTACGTGCGCGCGATATGGACCTGGCGTTGACGGCGGGCGCCCTGGATAAGCTGTCCGAAGCCGGCTTCGATCCGGTGTACGGCGCACGCCCCTTGAAGCGCGCGATCCAGCAGTCCATCGAGAATCCGCTGGCACAGGAGATTCTCGCCGGTAAATTTGCTCCGAAGGATGTTGTTGTCGTGGACGTGAGCCGGGATAAATTCGTGTTCAAAAAGGGGGACGCTCAAGAGAGAAAAACCAGCGCCGCCTGAATAAGGCGTGCGCCCAAAGCGAACTTTTCCCTCTTTTCACGATCCGTGTCTGGTGTATGATGGTATTTTTTTCACGGGAGTGTTTGCATGTCTTTGGACCGTCGTTCATTTAGAATCGGGATTTTCGCCGGCTTAATTCTGTTTGCCGGAGTCGTTGTTGGAATAATTCTAAGCTCGCGCCTGGATTGGGTTCCCGTGGCTACGAGCGCCCCGGAGGAAACGGTGCGCACCAGTTTGCCGTCAGGCGCGGCCCCGCCCAATTTCGTTGAGGTGGTCAAGGCGGTCACCCCGGCCGTGGTCAACATTTCGACAACGCGCGTCGTGCGTTTTCCGAGAGAACGGTTCCCTTCTCCTTTTCTGGACGATCCTTTCTTCCGCCAGTTTTTCGGCGATGAGTTTTTCCGCCGCTTCCAGATACCGCGCGAGCGGCGCGAGAACAGCCTGGGTTCCGGTGTGATCGTCGATTCCTCGGGGTACATCGTCACCAACAATCACGTCATCGCCAAGGCCGATGAGATCAAGGTGCTTTTGAGTGACAAACGCGAGTTCACCGGCAAGGTGGTAGGGACCGATCCCAAAACCGATCTCGCCGTGATCAAGATCAAGGCCGAGAATTTACCGACCGTTCCCTGGGGCGATTCGGATAAATTGGAGGTGGGTGAATACGTGTTGGCGATCGGCAATCCATTCGGGCTGAACCAGACGGTTACCATGGGTATTGTCAGCGCCGTGGGGCGCGCCAACGTCGGCATTGCCGATTACGAAGACTTTATCCAGACCGATGCCGCGATCAATCCGGGTAATTCGGGCGGCGCCATGGTCAACGCCCGCGGCGAACTGGTGGGCATCAATACCGCCATCTTTTCGCGCTCCGGCGGCTACATGGGTATCGGTTTCGCCGTGCCCAGCAACATGACGCGCACGGTGATGAACAGTCTGATTAAGAGCGGCAAGGTTGTGCGCGGCTGGCTCGGGGTTTCCATTCAGGAGGTCACATCGGATTTGGCAAAACAGTTCGGCTTGTCAAACGGGGACGGCGGTGCGCTGGTGAGCGAAGTACTCCCGGACAGTCCGGCGGCCAAGGCGGGTTTCAAGAGCGGAGACATCATTACGCGTTTTGACGGAAAACGCGTGGACGGACCGAGTGCATTGCGAAACATCGTGGCGCAAACGGCGGTCGGCAAACGGGTCAAGATAAAGGTTCTGCGCAACAAGAAGACCATAACGCTTAAAGCCAAAATTGCCGAACAACCCAAAGACATCGCTATGGCCAAGGGCGAAACCGCCAAGGGTGATGAGGAAGGCACGAGCACCGCACTTGCGGGCGTGGAAGTCCAAGGCCTCACGGCCGACGTGGCCCGGCAACTGGGCCTGCCGCCCGGTACCAGAGGGGTTGTCATCAGCGATGTATCACCGGACAGCGCCGCCGGCGCGGCCGGGCTCATGGCAGGAGACGTCATCCTGGAGATCAATCGTCAGCGCATACACTCGCTTGCCGATTTCAGGCGCGTCACGGCCAAGCTCGGCAAGAATGACAGCGTATTGCTTCTGATTAATCGCCGCGGCGGAAAACTGTTTGTGGTGATTAAACCGTAAGGTGTGAGGAGGAAGGAGTGAGGGGTAAGGGGCATTTTTGCAGCTGCCGCATCTGACACTTTATCCCCCATTACGTCTCACCCTTCACGCCTCAGAAAGCGAAAGAACCATGCGCTCGCCTTTCTCGCCGCTGCAATTACTCGTTTTTATCTTTATTCTGGGTTTTCTGGCGGCGATTATTCAGATCGGCGTCCTGACCATCGCCTTTGACAAACTGGGATTATCCGCTTCCTCGGCATTCCTGTTACTGTTTGTCTCCTTGTTCGGCAGCGCCGTCAACCTGCCGTTGTTCACCATTAACGCGGAACGTCCATTGGAAGAATTCCCTGTTTCGTCATTGCGCGGGTTACTGCGTCTTCCGGTACGCGAATTCGCGGGCAAGACATTGGTGGCCGTGAATGTCGGCGGCTGCCTGATCCCGGTTTTCTTCTCCATCTATCTACTGGGTCGCAACCCGCTTTCGATCTGGCAGGTATTGTTGGCCGTTGCCGCTGTGACGTTGATCTGTCGGTTGTTCAGCCGCCCGATTCCGGGGCTGGGAATCGGCATGCCGATATTCGTCGCACCGGTAAGCGCGGCGCTGATTTCCATTGTGCTCAGCAGCGAGTTGAGTGCGCCGCTGGCCTATATCTCCGGCACGCTGGGCGTGTTGATCGGCGCGGATCTGATGCGGATGAACGATATCCGCCGACTCGGGACGCCGTTTGCCTCAATCGGCGGCGCCGGGACGTTCGACGGCATCTTTATTACCGGTGTCGTGGCGGTATTGCTTGCTTGACGGAACTATTTCAGACAGGGAACTGTATTTACACGTCTAAATGTGCCTCGTGGGGCTTAACCAGAAGCCCTCGGCGGCCGCCAAAGAAGCTGCGGAGTTTGGCATTAAGATAACCAAGCGCGAAACGTACCAAGCGGAATAAATGATTCGGGTATTGCAGCGTGAGCTTCAGATAATACAGGCCGATCTTGGGGCGACGATAAAACGAAACCAATATTTTTTGGTATTGACGGTCCAGCTCTTCCACCGTCAAACCTTCCGGTGCCCATACAAAGTTCATGCCGTTCATTTTTTCCCAGTGGTCGTCGCGTATATTGGTCCCGTACAGGTCGCGGTAAACCGGTGAGCCCGGATAAGGGGTAAACTTGGTCAGGTTCATGATGGTCATCGGAATCCGTTGAACAAAATCCTTGGTTTTCTGAATCGTTTCCTGGTTTTCGCCCGGATACCCCAGCATAAAGAGTCCCTTGGTGCGAATACCGGCATCGGCCGTCCATTTTACGGCTTGTTCGGATTTTTCCACGCAGGCCACCTTGTCCATTTTTTTCAGCAGCTCGTTGGACCCGGTTTCAAGGCCGAAACTGATTTCCCAGCAGCCGGCCTTTTTCATGAGTTTTAAGATATCCGGCTTGACCGTGTCCACGCGGGCCGTGCAGGTCCAGGTCATGTTCATGCCGTCTTCGAGTATCAGGTTGCACAATTCCGTGGTACGGACTTTGCTGGCCAGGAACAGATCGTCCACAAACATGATGTGACGCACCCCGTAGGTATTCTGCAAATGCTTCATCATTTTGAACACAACCTCAGGCGAGTAATGTCGCACCTTGGCGCCAAAGGTCGAGGTGTCACAGAATTTGCAGTGAAAGGGGCAACCGCGTGATGCGGCGATAGTGGCAACGGGGCCGCGTGGAAAATCATAAATTGCCGGTTTGTAGGCGTGAGGAAAATCGGGCAGCAAATCCCACGCCGGCATGGGCAGTTTGTCGAGCACCTTATCACCGGCCATTCCCGGTGTGCGTCGGATGTTATCGCCGTCCCGGTAGATGATTCCAGGGACCGTGGATAAATCCTGCTTGCATTCCAGGGTATGCAACAGCTCCATGAGAATACGTTCTCCTTCACCGACCACCGCGATATCAAATTCCTGGAAACGCGCAATGGTCTCTGGTCCCATGGAAGAAATATGGGGGCCGCCGACGATAATTATGGTATTGGGCAGGGCCTGCTTGATCTTCCGGGCGATGGTGGCAGCGCTCCACACGCCGACCGTGAACAGGGTAATGCCCACGTAATCCGGTTTTTCGGCAACGACCTTTTTAGCGACTTTGTCGATCGAAAGATCGAAAATATCGCTTTCGATAATGGACGGCTCATAGCCGTGCAACCTGACCTCGGCGGCAAGGTGAAGCAACCCCAAGGATGGCGACCGGTTGGTTATGTGTTTGACGAACTCGTAGCCCGGCGCGATCCGTTCATAGGGGGGGTTGATAAAGACGATTTTTGTCTTAGCCATTATCTTCTCTTAAACAATTGTTCTTGTACGGCATTTTCCCTCAAAGGAAAAGCATGCACAGGGAAAGCGGGAAAGTCAATGCAGCCTTAACCATTCAGCTTTGATTCCGGTTGTTCCGACCCGAAGCCCCGACAATGTGCTCGATAGCCGAGAGGTTTTGGTGAGATTTAAGTTTTAAGTATGGGTGCCGAACACGGCTTTGGCCAGAGTTATATCCATGTCGCGAGGGTATCAATGTCCGGAATTTCTATATATTTTCAGATGTTATGTTAAAATATTTTTTGTATGTGTTTCATTAATTAGAGCAACAAGGACAATGAAGATGAAGGAGTTGGTCATGATGCGTATCAAAGTCTTTTCCATGTTGTCGAAAACGCGCGGGTTGTTGCTGCTTGGGTACATGGTGTTTCCTTTAAGTGGCTTTGCAGGAGAGGATACGGTCTTCCTCCAGCGTGTTGCCACGTACGCGAAAGACGCCGCCGTGAGCGGCGCCGTACGACGCGAGTGCGACCTGGAAAGCAAGGTACCCTTGTTTGTGAAAAAATATGCGAGAGGCGGTGTTGAATACGTGGACAACGCCGCCGCCGTGAAGAACGGGAAGGTGCTTGTCATCAAGATTACCGATGTGATTGGTGCCGGTGGTGGCGCGTGGAGTGGCTCGAAATCGCTGACCATCCGTGGTGTGTTAAAGGACAACGGCAAAGAAGTGGCTGATTTTCATGCCCGGCGAATATCCGGCGGCGGCGCCTTTGGCGGTTTTAAGGGCACGTGTTCCATTTTGGGGCGCAATGCCAAGGCCCTCGGCAAGGACGTGGCGCTTTGGTTGAGAAATCCTGCCCCCGGCGCTAAATTGGGCGATCTGCGTTAACCCGGATTTATTTTTAATGCGGGTATCAGCCGCCTGTTGGTGCAGGCGGCGAGGGTGTCATGCGTAGATAACGTTCAAGCCACTGCAAAGTAGCCTTCCATGCCAAAGCCGCCTTTTCCGGTTGTCTGAAATTGAAGATGTGTACCGCGCCTGGTACTACCATCAATTTTACTTCCCTGCCCAATTCCTTTAGGCGGTCAGCCAGTCGTTGTGATTCCTCCACCGACGCCGCCTTGTCGCGGTCACCGTGGATGAGCAAGACCGGCGCCTGGATCGACTCGGCATGGGACAACGGGGACGCGCGCTTTAATATTTTGCGGAATTGCTCTTCCGTTTCCGCACCGGACTCCCGCCGGAAGTGCCAGCGAATGACGCGATAGACCAGGCGTTCAATCGGGTTGGGGCGGGGTTTATTTAACCAGTACTCAAAGTCGGTTACCGGATAGTAGGCCACCACCGTCTTGATGCGATCCGGCGCATGGGCCGCGATCATCAAGCTGAAGACGCCCCCTTGGGAAAAGCCCAGCGTGGCGATGCGCCGTTGATCGACGTAGGCGCGGTCGCTGATGAGCTCGAGCGTTGCGGTAACATCGGCGTCTTCCCGCCAAGCGAACGTATTACGCCGGTATTCGCCGTCGATCAGCCGCTTGTAATCGGCGGCAACCGCCACATAACCCCGGCCGGCCAAGTCCCGGATCACACCTTTCATCTCGAGAGCGGTTTTGCCGCCTTCCGGATGCACCAACACCGTTGGAAAAGGCCCGCTCCCGGTGGGTCTGGCCCCTTCCAAATGGATTAACAGTTGACCGCTTTGAAAGTCTTCAGACCAGGCTATTACCTGTTCAGGGACCTGTCGGGGGTAAATCAGGTAATGGTTGGGCAATTGGCATGCGCTCAGCCACAGCGCGACCACTATAATTGCCAGTCGGCTTAGCATTAAGCCGCGCCTTGTGTGTTCTTTATCTGAGAGCGAAAGAGAGTAAGCCAAGGGTGCGCGCACTTGTTTCATCCCTCCAGCTAAAGCATGCCCGGTTTATTTTTGCGGAACAACACCGGAACCGGGGTTGTTCCAGATTATCAAGAAATTCTCGTTCGGCGTAATAGCCCAGATGCGCGCCGACGCCCACCATGTCGATTGCCAGGCGCCGGTTACGTACCGCCTGCACGAGTCCTCGCTTCGCCAAAACGGCGGGCTCCTCATGAATCCCGGGCAAGAAGACGATTAAAGTCCGGTTTCCCTTGTTTTCCTCTGTATAAAACAAGGTTTTGATCGGGTCTTGGGTTGGAGGTATGCCCGCGCATCCGGTTCCCAAAGAGGCTAAAAATAAGAAACCGGCCATCACAAGGCGACGGCTCCGATCTCTTGTGCGCCTGGCTGGATTCATTGTATGGAGGATGGTTGTCGTTTGGGGTGTACAGTAAAACGACAACCGTCCTTTTCGTAAGTCCCCAAGCTTCGCTTGCGGCGACCCTTTGTTGTGGTATGGTCAAGAAAATCGGGAAATTATGGTTTTGGCAATGACCGGGTTTGTGCTATCTGTTTGAACTTACTGTCTTTTCTTGTCGTTAGGATTGCCGGTCTTGCCGCTCTGATGGCACAATTGTTAGGCAGGCAATGCTTCAGATCAGGTCGGCAAAGCAATGTCATGGCGCAGGCTAAAAAACGCCTAGAGTATTGTTCGTAAATATAAGCAGTAATGAGGGTAGCAGATGTCCAAAGTGAGCACGCTTGAAGATGAAGTCGCACAATTAATCGTAGAGACCCTTAACCTGGAAATCGATCCGTCTGAGATTGAGCCGGAAGCGCCTCTGTTTCGCGAAGGCCTGGGTTTGGATTCCATAGACGCCTTAGAACTTGCGCTGGCTCTTTCGAAACGCTATGGCTTTCAACTGCGGTCCGATGATAAGAACAATCGGCAGATCTTTTCGTCTCTACGCGCCTTGAGCAACCATGTGGAAGCAAACCGAGTTAAGAATAGTTAAGGTCCTTGGCTAGAAAATCCCTAAGTCTACTCATAGGCGCCATAGCATATCCTGTCGTGGCGCATGCTTCGATAATGCTGGAGCACCCGGTTGTGGGATTGGGGGCACTGCTTGTTTTGATTCCGGCCTATATTTTCGTTGGACATCCGGCCAAAGAGAGCGGTAAACGTAGTGCTGGTTGGGAGATCGCAATTGGTGTCAGTATCGTAATAGGATTGGTCGCTGTTGCAATCAACCGGGATCCGGCCTTTGCTCTCTTTCTGCCGCCCATCGCGATCAATCTCTTGTTATTGGTGATTTTCGCTAAAACTTTATTGCCGGGGAACGAACCGCTGATTACCCAATTGAGTCGACTGGAACGCGGCGAAATTCCCCCTGAGCTCGTTTCGTATACGCGTCGCCTGACGTGGGTGTGGTCAATCTTCTTCGGTGCGCTGGTGATCGAGTCGGTACTGCTTCCCGTTTACGCATCCATCGAAATCTGGTCGCTTTTTACAAACATTTTGAATTATCTGTTTATTGCCGTTTTATTTTTTGGTGAGTATTTTTATCGCGTTGTTCGTTATGGCAGATTTGACCATACTCCACCCTTGCAATTAGCGATCAATATTGCGCGCCGGGGTATTGCTTCGCTGGTGCGACCCTGATCAAGGTAAGACGCAATGGATACTCTGCCGTTTCTTAAAGGATTCGAGCTGACGGATATTGTCGCTTGGCGGGGCAAGCAGTCCGTCGATTGCCGGCGTTTTTTAGGCGACGTGGCCCGGCTGGCGGAACGCATGCCGGATCGCGCCCACGTCTTTAACCTGTGTGATAATCGTTATCGTTTCCTCGTCGGCTTTGCCGCGGCTCTTGTGCGAGGACAGGTTAACCTGCTTCCTCCCAGCCAGGCGCCCCAGTTGTTGCAAAACATTGCGCGACGGTATTCCGACGTCTACGCCCTGGTAGATAATGATAATCGCCCCGCCGATATCGATGTGCTTCGTTACCCCGAGAATTCCAAACCTGAGTTGACTTCTCCGCCCGTTCCTTGTTTTTCGTCTGCTCAGGTCGCAGCCGTTACCTTCACGTCAGGCAGTACGGGTGAACCCAAGGCCAACGTTAAAACCTGGGTCTCGCTGGTGACCGGTGCAGACATGGCGAGGACCCGTTTCTTGTCGGCGTTACCGTCGCGCGCGGCAATAGTGGGGACCGTGCCCCCTCAACACATGTACGGTTTGGAGACCACCATCCTGCTTCCCATGCAGGCGGGTCTTGCCGTTCATGACGGCCGGCCGTTTTATCCTGAAGACGTACGGATTGCTTTAGAACAGGTTCCCGCACCGCGAATTTTGATAACCACGCCGTTGCATATTCGCGCGTGCGTGACCGAGCGCACGGCGTTGCCGGAGGTGGAGTTTATGGTGTCGGCCACCGCCCCTTTATCGCATGATCTGGCACAACAGGCGGAGGATATGTTCTCTACCAGGGTGTTGGAAATCTATGGTTGCACCGAAGCGGGATCCATCGCCAGTCGCCGTACTATCGAGGGCGAATGGTGGCGGACGTATGACGGGATGAGCCTCTATCACCAAAACAACCGCTGTTTTGTCCAGGGTCCCCAATTAAGCGAGGCGGTGGAACTGGGAGACCTTATTCAACTCCGGAATGCTTGTGAATTCAGCTTACACGGCAGAACCACGGATTTGATTAATATCGCCGGCAAGCGGGCGTCGCTCAACGATCTCAATCACAAGCTCAACGAGATTGAAGGCGTCCGGGACGGCGTGTTTTTCATGCCCGATGAGATACCGGGCAAGGTCACCCGCCTCATGGCCTTTGTTGTCGCACCGACCCTGACCGTACAAGAAATACTCGGCGAACTACGCCAATATATCGATTCCGCTTTTTTACCTCGACCATTATATAGAGTAGATTCCCTTCCCAGGACGGAAACCGGAAAGTTGCCAAGGGCGCAGCTTCGGCATCTTGCCGCCCGACTGGAGACAAGCGGAGACAAGGCCGAGAGCGCTTAAGAAATATGACGGCCCGTGAATTCTCGATTGCTTCGGATCATCCATCACTCCCCGGGCATTTTCCGGGTAACCCCGTCGTGCCCGGTGTGGTGCTGCTGGATGAAGTGATCAAGGCCGCTGAAACCGCTTATGGTGATCATGTGACCGCCGTGCCCATGGCGAAGTTTCTGCAGCCCCTTGGGCCCGGGCAACTGTGCAGGATAAATTTTTCGCGTCAGGGAGAAGGGCGCATTCAATTTGTGTGTTCCGTCCAGGGTGAAACGATCGCAACGGGTTTACTAAATTGTGAGCCTCACGCCGACCGGGCATAAAAACGATGAGCCGATATTGGTTGCGTCAGCGCGAACGCGGAAGCAGATTTACCATGCGCTTGATTATCTGGATCGCCCTTCGGTTGGGGCGTGCGCCGGCACGCGTGCTGTTGTATCCCATCTGTACTTATTTCGTGCTGCTGTCGCGTCACGCACGGCGTGCTTCACAACAGTATCTGCAACGGATACTTGGGCGTGCGGTAGGTATTAAGGAAGTATTCCGGCATTATCATTATTTTGCCTCAACGATCCTGGACCGGGTATTTCTGTTAAGCGGGCGGCACGATATTTTTGACGTGAATATCCATGGCACGAAACTGCTGGAAGAACATGTAAATAAGGGGGAAGGCTGTATTCTTCTGGGCTCTCACTTGGGCAGCTTTGAAATATTACGCAGCCTTGGAATCAAGTTGAAGGCCTTGCCGATCAACATCCTGATGTACGAGGATAACGCCGAAAAGATCAACAAGCTCCTGCAGAGCCTAAATCCCGATTTGTCAAACACCATCATACCCATCGGTTCTTTTGACAGCATGCTGCGCGTGAAGGAATGCCTCGATAAAGGGGGCTTGGTGGGGATT
>WGFP01000049.1 GCA_015492195.1 Acidiferrobacterales bacterium | reverse complement strand
CAGTTACTGGAGTTTGCGCCAATCGCTGAAGGCGGAGATGCTGGCGGAGGTGCGCCGCCGCACGATCTTCCAACACCGGCGCAACGGTTGCAGCGAGGCGTTGATCGAACGCCTGACCACACATCTGGTACCACAGGAAACCGATATTTTGACCATCGGCTTCGCACGGCGCTTCGCCACTTACAAGCGCTCAACGCTCCTGTTCTCGGACCCGGAACGCCTCGCGCGCCTGCTCAATGATCCGAAACGCCCCTGTTTAATCATCTTTGCCGGCAAGGCCCACCCGCATGACGTGCCGGCACAAAACCTGATCAAAGTCATTCACGATTTCTCGCTGCGACCGGAATTTGAAGGAAAGATTATTTTACTGGAAGGCTACGACCAGGCGCTGGCGCGCAAGTTGGTCACCGGCGTGGACATCTGGCTCAACACGCCCGAGTATCCCCTGGAAGCCAGCGGTACCTCGGGCGAAAAAGCCGGGATCAACGGCGTCATCAACTTAAGCGTGCTCGACGGCTGGTGGGGGGAAGGCTACAACGGCGAAAACGGCTGGGCCATTACGCCCCACGGCCCGGCATTCGACAGCAATTACCGCGACCGCGAGGAGGCACAGGAACTGCTCGACATTCTCGAAAAACAGGCCATCCCCCTTTACTATGAACGCGACGGCCACGGCTATTCCGAGGGTTGGGTGAAAAAGTCCAAGGCCTCGATGAAATCCCTGATCCCGCGTTTCAACGCGCAGCGCATGGTGATGGATTACGTCACAAACTTTTATACCCCCGCGCGCAAACAGCTGCTGGTCATGACCGGCAACGATCATGCCCGGGCAAAAGAGGTGGCCGAATGGAGAAAAAAACTGGACAAAAACTGGCCCAAGGTACGCCTGCAACGCCTGGATGACCCGGCACCGCAAATCAAGTCGGGTGAGATACTGTCGATCCGGGTCGCCGCTTATCTTGACGGTCTCGATCCGGACGACGTGCTCGTGGAATGTCTGGTAGGCACCGAATCGGAAAGCGGCGAATTCATAAAACAGGACTGTCTGGTATTTAAGCCGGTGGAGAAAAACGAGGCAGGCGAGACCGTGTATCAACTTGACTTGAAACCGCGTTTACCCGGCTTACAGTACTATAAAATCCGCATGTTCCCGTTTCACGCCGCCCTGAGTCATCGGTACGAATCAGGGTATATGGTTTGGCTTTAAAGCAGTAACAAGTTTCAAGTAGCAAGAAGTAATTTTTCTTGCTACTTGCTACTCGCTACTTGTTTGCCGTCACGTCCGTATAAATCGATCAGGTGGTGCAGCTTCTGCGTCAGCTCCGGTGATATCTGTTGCCAATCAAACCGCCATTGCCAGTTGCCCGTCTTCGTGCCCGGTTTATTCATGCGATGCCCGCTTCCCAGAAGCAGAACGTCCTGCATCGGAAGCATCGCAAGCAGCGCGACCGAGGACACGGCGGCGCGTATCAGCGGCCAAGGCATCGGTTCGCTCACGTGGCCGAGATAATCCCGAACGTATCGTTGCTTTTTTGCCGACAGACTCTCAAACCAGGCCAGGCTCGTGTCGTTGTCATGAGTGCCGGTGTACACCACGGCGTGCGGTTCATGGTGATGCGGCAGGTAGGGATTGTCGGCGCCGCCCTCAAAGGCGAATTGCAGCACGCGCATACCCGGCAGGGCATATTTCTCGCGCAGGGCGTGCACCTCGGGCGTGATGTAACCGAGGTCCTCCGCCACCAGCGGCAAGGCGCCGAAATGACGTGAAAGTGTTTTGAAAAGGTCATCGCCGGGCGCCTTGACCCAGCGTCCGTTCACCGCGGTTTTTTCCCTGGCGGGTATCTCCCAATACGCCTCAAAGCCGCGGAAGTGATCAAGACGGATCAGATCAAATCGCGCGAACTCCGTGCCGAGCCGCACGACCCACCAGCGGAAGCCGTCCGCCTGCATGCGATCCCAGCGATAAAGCGGGTTGCCCCAGCGTTGACCGGTCGCGGAAAAATAATCCGGCGGCACGCCCGCCACAAACATCGATTGCCCCTCGTCATCGAGGGTGAAATACGCGCGATGCGCCCAGACCTCCGCGCTGTCATGGGCACAGAAAATCGGCATGTCCCCGAATAAAAGGATTCCGCGTTCGTTGGCATAGGCCTTGAGCGCCTGCCATTGACGAGAGAAAACATATTGCTCAAAACACACCTGCGCCGTGACATCCGCCAAACGCGTGCGCGCGGCATCCAACGCGCTCGACTCGCGGTCGCGCAGGGGCGCCGGCCATTGCCACCAGGGTCTGCCTTGATGCTCCCGGCGCAGCGCTTCATAAAGCGCGTAGTCATCCAGCCAGTGCGCTTCCGATTCCGTGAACGCTTGCAGCGCCTTGCGGTCCGCGGCGGGGGCATGTTGCGAGAACGCGCGATGAGCCTGTCTTAAATAACGTGAATGATGCTCGACGGTGATCTGCTTGTTGCGCGCGCACGCCTCCCGTTCCAGCCATCCCCACTTTATTAAAAGCTCCAGGCTGATCAGCCGGGGATTGCCGGCATGCACCGAAAGGCAAAGATAGGGGGAACCATCGGTGTGGGTCGGCGCAAGCGGCAGCATCTGCCAGACCGTAAAGCCCGTTTCGTCCAAAAAATCCACAAAGCGACAGGCCTCCGGGCCGAGGTCCCCCCACCCGGCGCGGCCCGGGAGCGACGTCGGATGCAGCAGCACCCCGGCCCGGCGGCGGTCCAGAAATGAGGCCTGCCTCATGACGGGGCGGCTTCTTG
>WGFP01000048.1 GCA_015492195.1 Acidiferrobacterales bacterium | reverse complement strand
GTTCATGGACAGTCAATTATTCTTATTTCAGATCTTATTGGTAAAAAATTAATAGATCACTTTAAAAATAGTCCAGGCGAATTAAAAAGAATTGATAGAAGGAAGTTCGAAGAATTAGTTGCAGAGCTATTTGATGGTTTTGGTTATGAGGTTGAGATTACAAAAAGAACGCGTGATGGTGGAAAAGATATTATTGCAATTAAAAACGATATTATACTTGAAAAATTTCTTATTGAATGTAAACGGCCAGATACTGGCAACTACATAGGTGTTAGTCCAGTTAGAGAGCTTTATGGTGTAAAGACTAGTGAACAGGCAACAAAAGCAATAATGGTAACAACGACATATTACTCAAGAGATGCAAAACTAATTTTCGATAAGCATAAATGGGAGCTTGAAGGTAAGGATTACGATGATCTTATTTTATGGATAGACCAATACAATAAATTAAAGGATAAGTAGCGCATTCGAACCCAACATCTGAACGGAAAAGGGGTCTGACTGAGCTAACCCGGTGTAGAACCGGGAGTCAGCCTCCAAACTCGGAAGTCATAATGTCTAGGCGCCAATTGATGGAAGGATACAAGATTTGAAACCACCATTTAAATTTGATTTTAGGGCACAGCTCAAGGATGCGTGCCGCAAGCTAAATTCGCGAGTTGGCTCAGTTTCGGTAAACCTGCCCTTCTTGTCATTCTCGTTGAACCCTGATGATCTTGAGCAACGAGTTGCCAGAGAAATTGTAATCCGAATGTCGGACAGACGCGTCTTGAACGCTTTTGAATGCTGCGACAACTGCATTGACCAAGCTCTTTCCTCACTTCAGGAGATACGCCGTATCCTTGTTGATAAACAGGTAGAGCTTGCGGGCGCGCCAGATAGCCCCTTATATTTGCTTATTGAGTTGCAGGTGGAAGCCATACGCCAATTCCTAACTTTTGAACAAAGATTAAACGAATCAGCACCGCCCGAGTCCGCGTTGATTGATGATCCAAGTGATTTCAGAAGGCCTCCTTTGGTTCGGGAGAAATACTTTGCAGCGTTGGAAATGTTGCGAGCACATCTACATAGATGTCTAGTTCAGGAATCAAAAATTGCTGATACTGCAATCCCAAAGATTTCTGACCATATGCGTTACGATGACGCATGGCAGCTAGAGGCATATGAAAAGCCAACATTTCTTGAAAAGAACAACGCCTAATTATCAAATCCACCCGATCTTCGTCGGCAGGTGATTAAAGCGTTACACGCACACTTAATCATCCCAGCAACTCTATCCAATGCCTCACCGGCACAGTTGACTGAGTGTTCAGGTGCGCGAGGCAGCCGATGTTGGCCGTGGCGATTACCTCCGGCCTTCCGGCCTGCAAGGCCTTAAGCTTTCTTTTCAGGAGTTGACGCGACAGCCGCGGCTCGAGCAGTGAATAGGTCCCCGCCGAACCGCAGCAGAGATGCGGCTCGGCGACTGGCGTCAGGATAAAACCCAGGCTTTCCAAGACCGTCTCCACCGCACCGCTTAACCCCTGACCGTGCTGCAGGGTGCAGGGGGCGTGGTAGGCGACTTTGATTGCGGCACGGTTGGCCGGTTTAAGCGAGGACAGGTCTTCGCGGGTCAAGATCTCGCTCAGGTCCTTTGTCAGTTCGGCGATGTGCTTGGCCTTTTCGGCGTAGGCGGGATCGCCGCGCAGCAGGCGGCCGTAGTCCTTCACGTGCACGCCGCAGCCGCTGGCGGTCATGACGATGGCCTCGCAGCCTTCCTCGATGGCCGGCCACCAGGCATCGATGTTGCGCCGGGCATAGTCCAAGGCATCGAAGGGGGCGGACAGATGATGGCTCAACGCCCCGCAGCAGCCCGCCCCGGCTGTCGCGATCAAGGAAATACCCAGCCTATCCAGCACGCGCGCGGCGGCGGCGTTGATGGCGGGCGCCAGCACCGGTTGCACGCAGCCGGTGAGCACCAGCATCCGGCGCGTATGGCGCGCGGCGGGCCACGCCCCCGCGGGTTCGCGGGCCGGGAAAACGCGCTTGAGCGTGCGCGGCAGCAGCGGCCGCGTCAGCCGACCAAGCCGGTACCAGAACGCGAACCGTTCCGGATGCGGGAGGACGCGACGCAACCACCAGCGCTTGAGCCGCTCCCGCGCGGGTCGCGGGACTTTCTGCGCCACGAGGTCGCGACCGATGTCGAGCAGTTCTCGATAACGCACGCCCGAGGGGCAGGTGGTTTCGCAACTCAAGCAGGTCAGACAGCGGTCGAGGTGCTGCTGGGTGCGCCGGCCGGGCGCGTGACCTTCCAGCACCTGCTTGATGAGGTAGATGCGGCCCCTGGGTCCGTCGAGCTCGTCGCCCAGCAACTGATAGGTCGGACAGGTGGCGTTGCAGAAACCGCAGTGCACGCATTGGTGCAGGACCGCGTCGGCTTCACGGCCGAGTTCGGTATTTTGAATTTCTTTTGCTAAGGCAGTCTGCATGGTGGTCGCGAAATAAACTACCCTGCTGCAAGCAGGCGGGGTATTAACATCATCACGTCACACCGGCGAAGGCCGGTGTCCACAAACGAGCCACTGGATTCCGGCATACGCCGGAATGACAACATTCGCAGCACGCTGCGGGGGAATTACACCCTCAGATATTAAAACCGCCGACAAGATACACGATTCGCGCGCGGTTATTAAGCGACCACAGCCCTGAGATCGGGACAGGTCTTTTTCTCAATCGCCCAATGCCGGCCCGTCTATAGTATTCTTATCACCTTGTATTTATACCCATGCCGCTCACAAGGATTTGACATGACAAGCTTCAAAGCCGCCCATGCAACGGCGCCGAATTGGCTGGAGGCGGCCAATTCCTGCCTGGCGCAACTGGGCAATATCACGCCCGCGGCCAACCTCGGGTTCCTGTATCTGACCGACGTGTTCGCCGAACACCTGCCGGAGATGCTCGCCTTCTTTAAGGAACAAACCGACATCGAACAGTGGGTGGGGAGCGTCGGTGTGGGGATTTGTTCAAGCGGTCAGGAATACCACGACCGGCCCGCCATCAGCGTCATGATCGCCGATTTCCCCGCGGATTCCTTTCGTGTGTTTCCTGCCATCAAGTCCGATATCCGTGAATTCGTGGATGGTCACCAAAGCTGGTATGAACAGGCCAATGCGCGTTTCGCCATTGTTCACGGCGACCCACACAACCCGAAAACAGCGGGGCTTATCGTGCAGCTCGCCGAGGCGTTGAATGAAGGTTTCCTGGTGGGCGGGATCACCTCCTCACGCAGATCGCATTTCCAGATTGCCGGCGGACAAACCAAGGGGGGCGTTTCCGGCGTGTTGTTCGCGGAGGATGTCCCGGTCTTGACGGCGCTGTCGCAGGGCTGTTCGCCGCTTGGGAAAAAGCACGAAATCACTGAATGTCAGGACAACATCGTTATTCGTATCGACGACCGCCCGGCGCTGGATGTATTCAATGAGGATGTCGGGGAAATCCTGGCGCGTGATCTTAGCAGGGTGGCGGGTTACATCTTCGCCGGCCTCCCGATCCGGGGATCGGACACCGGCGATTACCTGGTGCGCAACCTGGTCGGCATCGACACGGAAAACAAGATGCTCGCCATCGGCGAGTTTTTGAGCGCCGGCGATTCACTCATGTTTTGCCGCCGCGACACCCGCACCGCCCAAGAGGACCTCCTGCGCATGCTGCGGGATATTAAACGCCGGGCCGGCAAACCGCCGAAAGGCGGGGTTTATTATTCCTGCCTCGGCCGCGGGCAGCACATGTTCGGCGAGAATTCCGAGGAACTGAAGTGCATCCAACAGGAACTGGGCGAGTTTCCGCTGGTGGGCTTCTTTGCCAATGGAGAGATTTCGCACAACCGGCTGTACGGCTATACCGGGGTGCTGACATTGTTTTTATAATATCTGTCCTGAACATCCTTTGGAGGGGAATGCGTGATGGAGTTCGCCCTGCCCGTCCGGTTATTTTTTGACCCTCACGCCGAGCCCAAGCGGGAAAAACAGGTCAAGTCCAGGGTTGCTGAAAAGCCCAAAAAGGAAAAACGCCTGTTTTGCGCCGCCTGTCATTATACGGTCACTCGGCAGGAGGAACGCATCAGCATACAGGGCGGTCATGAACACACCTGTACCAATCCCCACGGCTTCGTGTTTCACATCGGCTGCTTCCGCAACGCCTCCGGTTGCACACCCGTCGGCGGTGAAACGACGGACCACAGCTGGTTTAGCGGCTACGGCTGGCGCATCGCCCTGTGCGCGAACTGCCAGGCCCACCTTGGCTGGACGTTCCGCTCGCCCACCGATTCTTTTCACGGGTTGATCATCAACCGGCTGACGTCCCGCGCGAACGGCGTTTCTTAAGCCCAGCTACAAACTTGTTACACAGGTTAAGGTTAAACTTCAGGTTTGGGGCTTTTCCTTCAAAAGCAACCTGATATCGTGCTCTATGTCGTCTACCGAGGCGTGGTTTTTAATCAGCAGCCGCAGTTTGCCTTGCGCATCCTTCACCATCAAACCGCCGGAATGGTCGATCAGCGTCTGCGTGGATGAGCTTCTGGGATTCAGCCGGTAAGCGACCTTATATTCCTTCGCCAGGGCGGCGATTTCCTCCGCTGTCCCGGTTAGCCCGATGAAGGAGGGATGGAATTTCGGTACAAACCCGGCAAGCTGTTCAGGGGTGTCATGCTCGGGATCTACCGTGACAAAAAGCACCTGCACGCGGTCCGCGTCTTCCCCAAGACGCTCATTAAGCAGCGCCAGTTTTGTCAACGTCGGCGAACAGATATCGGGGCAGCGGGTAAAACCGAAAAACAGGATCAGTACCTTGCCGCGAAAATCGGAGAACTTCACGCGCTCGCCGGTATGCGCCGTCAGCTCGAAATCACCTCCCCATTCCACGTCGCTGATATCGAGTGACTTGAAATCGGGCGCGGAGGGTGAGCAGCCCGCGAGCCCGATGACGGCGAGAAAAAAACCAATGATAAAAATTAAGCGTTTGAATCTATGCATCAATAAAGCGCCGATTGCAGGGCCTCATGGATATAAACACGATAGTGATCAATCAACAACAGGGCAAACAGCAGGGCCAGATATTGAATCGAATAAAAGAAAGTCTGCCGGGCAAGCGCGTCGCTGTAACGCCGGTACAACCTCCAAGCGTAATACAAAAAACCCGCATTTAGAATCATGGCCCCCAGAAGATACAGCCACCCGCTCATTTTGGTGGCGAAGGGCATCACCGTCACCGCCGTCAGCAAAATCGTGTAAAGCAAGATATGCAAGCGGGTAAAGCGGCTCCCGTGCGTGACGGGCAACATGGGAATGCCGACCTTGGCGTACTCCTGCTTGCGGTACAGGGCGAGTGCCCAGAAATGCGGCGGCGTCCAGACAAATATAATCAGAAACAGCAGGAGGGCGTCGCCGGTCACCTCCCCCGTCACGGCCGTCCACCCGAGCACGGGCGGTGCCGCGCCCGCCGCGCCGCCGATGACGATGTTCTGCGGCGTGGCATGTTTCAGATAAATCGTGTAGATGATCGAGTAACCGATCAGGGTGATAAACGTCAACACGGCGGTCAATACATTGACCCATTTCACAAGAATGACCATGGATAACGCGCCAAGGGTGACGGCGAAGATCAGCGCCTGGCGCGCGCTTAACTGACCGGTCGGAAGCGGCCGGGCGCGGGTGCGCGCCATGGCGGCGTCGGCACGCTGATCAAGGATGTGATTGACGGCCGCCGCGGAACCGGCGGCAAGCGCAATACCCAACGTCCCGAGGAGAAGGATATGGAGCGGCAGACTTAGCGGTGTGGACAGAAACATGCCGACCACGGCGGTAAATATGATAAGCACCACCACCTTCGGCTTGGTCAGCTCAAAATATTCACGCGCAAGCCATAACAGATGTCGGCGGCGCGACGTGGTGGCGATTACCGGATTCTGTGATTTCATAGTCTCTGACGATCCTAATAACTCATGCCGCGCGCGGCGACCGCACCACATGGTAAAGGGTCACCAGGCTCAACAACAACATGGCCGCCACCCCGCTGTGGGTCACGGCCACCGCCAGAGGCAGATGGGTCACCACCTGCGTCACGCCCAGCACAACCTCGAACAATAACACCACCAACACCAGCAGGCCATAGCGGCACAGGTTCTGCTCATTTCCGACACGCAGCACGTGCAGCGAAAGCCAGCCCACGTAAAGGACGGTGACGAGCGCGCCCAGACGGTGCGCCATGTGTATCGCCGTCGCCGAAGGCAGGTTCAAAAGACGTCCTTCATAATCCATGCCCACATCCCGCCAGCGCGTAAAGGCCTCGAGAAAATCCATTTGGGGCCACCAGACCCCCTGACAGGCGGGAAAGTCCGGACAGGCAAGCCCCGCGTAGTTCACCATGGACCATCCGCCGAGGGCGATCTGGAAAGCAACGATCGCAAGCGCGATCAGCGCGCGCGGCCGCAACGATCGCGTTATGGGCGAAGTAGCGATCGATTTCCAGAATCGCTGCTCGCGCATGACAATCCACCACAGCAGTCCGAGTATCGCGATGCCTCCCAGCATTTGCATCATCATCACCAGGGGTTTGAACTGGTGGTTGACGGTCAGAATTCCCAGAACAGCCAAAGTGAATACCAGCACCGTGGTCGCGCCGGGGATGATCCATTGCTGGCTGGGCTTGTGCTTCTTCAACTGCCAGCCGAGCGCGGCAAGACGAATCAGCATAAGCCCGAGGGCCGCGGCGATATAGCGCTGCACGACCTCCTTCCAGGCGCGATTCTCGGGCTTCATTGCCTTCTCGGCCTGCTTGGTCTGGCCGATGTCCCGCGCCGTCTGTGGCGCGAACTGCTTGCCATAGCATCCCGGCCAGTCAGGACATCCAAGCCCGGCCTGCGACAGGCGCGAGTACGCGTTAAAGAGAACCGCAATAAAAGCAAACAAAGCGGCATACAGCGCCATGCGATAAAACTTGGTGGACTGGGCGCGCTTCAGCATCTCAACCCACTTGCGACACCTTGAGCAGACGCGCGAGATCCTTGCGCATGCCGCTGGGATCGACGTTTGCCGCATAACTCATCATGAAATTGCCCAGCGGATCGACAAGGTAAATGCGATGCAGGCCGTCCAAGGGCGTACCGGCGGAGATGGAAAACTGACGAGCCAAAGTCTTTACCGCCTCCGGGGGTCCCGTGATGACCCGCGTGTTCGGATAATCCGAGAGTATATTACGCAGCCTGTCGGATACTTTGGTTCCATGCACTACGACAATCCGCCGGATGCGTCCCGCCTCCTTGCCCTGGGCAAGGCTCACCTGGCGCATCTTGTACAAGGCATCGGTGCAGGGCTTCAAACACTCGGCGGTCGTAAAATAAATCAGATTCCATTTTCCTTTCAGATCATTGAAGCTGATCCTTGCTCCATCAATGGATTGCAACGCGACATCCGTGATGGGGCGCGCCGGTTGCACCAGATCACCATAATTCCCCGTCGTGCTCGGCCTCCATCCCGCGCCGAAAAGCACGTACGCGATAAGTACCGGCAGCAGGAAAAGCCCCGCGATCGACAGGACCTTGAGTCTTCCCCTTGAGGGACGGTCAGATTCCATATTCATATTTCACCGTGCTGTTTCAAATATCAATAAAGTTGATTCATCGTTGTCTTTATTTGGCCTTGCGCCTGCTAAGAATAAAATAAATCGCCAGCAACGCCGCGGCCAGGGCAAACCACTGGAACGCATAACCCTGATGCACGGCAATACCCGCGTCCAGCCGGCTCCATTCTCGGGTGAAACCGCCGGCGGGGCTGGCGGGATCAAGCAGTATCACCACCGGCTGCACCGGGAACGGGACGGCTTGCGAATAGCGTTTCATGTCCATGTGCTGCCATACCGGCTGCCAATCATCGCGGATCGGCTCAGGCTCAGCGAGCATAAAAACCTTTTCCATCGGCACCGTGGCCACGCCGGTCACCACCTGTTGTCCTTGCGGGGTTTCAAACACGGGCAATTGCTTCCGGTCCTGCCCAAGCGGAACCCATCCGCGATTCACCAACACGCGCATGTTGCCGCCCTCTATGTGCAACGGGGTTATCACGTGATAGCCCGCCCTGCCTTGATGCACGCGGTTGTCGAGCAACACTTGATAGTCTGTTTCGTAATATCCCTTCGCAATCACCTTATAGAAGCGCAGTGCTTCCGCGCTCTGCGGCCGCGACCCGATGCTCATCGGTGCATCGTGCGCGCGCCTGTCGTATTCCGCTTGTAACGCGCGTTTTTCCTCGGCACGCTGCAATTGCCAGTAACCCAGATACAAAAACAGGGGAAATAAAACCAGCGTCGCTAAAGTGGGAATGAACGTTCGTTTGAAATTCCGTTCCATGCTCTACATTACCGAGAAGAATGGACGTCGGCCCGGCGCACGCGTGGAAATCACCTCCGATCTAGTATAATGCCCGCTCGCCATATCGCCGGGGAACCCGCATGCTTATCAAGGCCATCGTCATCTTCATACTCATTCTGATCTTTGCCAGTCTGTTCTCGGCGTTGGTATTTCTGTTCAAAGACAAAGGCCGTGGAAAACGCGTGGCGGCAGCGCTCACATGGCGCATCGGGCTTTCCATTACCCTGTTTCTCCTGCTCATGGCGGGATTCTATTTCGGTATTATCCCGCCGTAGGACCTGTCATCCGGCGTCCAACAATAAACCGTTTTGCAATATTGATCTTTGCCGCACGCTAAAAAGGCGCTGCCGGATAATGGCAGCGCCTTTTTTTCGGTCGAGGCCCTTCTCGTTACAGCCAGTAAACAAAAATGAACAGGAACAGCCACACCACGTCCACGAAGTGCCAGTACCAGGCAACCGCCTCAAACCCGAAGTGATGGTCGGAACGAAAATGACCTTTGAGGGACCGGCCCAGGATCACGGTCAGCATAATCACGCCCAAGGTCACATGGAAACCGTGGAAACCCGTCAACATAAAAAACGTGGCGCCGTAAACGCCGGCTTTTAGCGTCAGGCCGAGTTCAGTGTAGGCGTGGATATATTCATAGATCTGCAACGCCAGGAAGATGATACCCAGGGCAATCGTCAGGAACAAACCCGTGATCAATTGCGCGCGATTGTCTTTCAGCAGTCCCCAGTGCGCCCAGGTAACCGTGGCGCCTGAACTCAACAGGATCAAGGTATTGATGGCCGGGATACCCCAGGCGCCCATGGGTGAAAACTGGTTCGCGCCGGCGACGGTATCCGGAGTAATCGCCATCGGCCCTTTAGGGCCCGCCGTCGGCCAGGCAGCGTCAAAACCGGGCCACAGCAGTTCGGTCTCGCCTATCCACGGCACTGAAAATTGCCGCACATAGAAAAGAGCGCCGAAGAACGCGGCAAAAAACATAACCTCGGAGAAAATAAACCAGGCCATTCCCCATCGGAAGGAACGGTCTACCTGCTTGTTGTAAATACCACCTTCACTCTCACCGATCACCTGGCCGAACCAGCGGGCTATGATGTAAGCGACAATGGCGGTGCCAACAAGCATCAACCACGGCCCGGCGCCCAGGCTGTTGATCGTCAGCACCGCGCCCAGCGCCAGGAAAAACAGACCGAACGAAATAATTATCGGCCATGGACTGGGGTTGGGAAGATAGTAATTACCATGTGCAGTGGACATACGCGATCCCCTTATCAGATATTGTCGTAAATCACTCTCTCATCCTACAAATATTCATCATCCGCCAGACGCCACCACCGGATCGGCTTTCACCTGATGTCTATGGTTCCGGTTAGAAGCGCGATCACCTTTTGCGCCGTATTTTTTCGCCGAAGCCTTGTCCATGTTGAAAAACGCATAAGACAAAGTAATGGTCCGCACCCCCCGCGGCAGGCCGGGATTAACTACAAACTGTACCGGCATTTCCTTTACCTCGCCGGGGGCCAGCTTTTGCTGACTAAAGCAGAAACACTCGACCTTATTGAAGTGTTCCGCCGCCTGTCCCGGCGTCACGCTGGGAACGGCCTGTCCGATGATCGCTTCATCAGACATATTGCGCGCATAATACTTGACGACCACCGTCTGGCCCGGGTGAACATCAATCTTTTTCCGCAAGGGCTTAAATTCCCACGGGAGCCCCGAGCTGGTATGGCCGGTAAACTCGACCGTGACCGTACGGCTTTTATCCACCTTGCTCGCCGCGGCCGCTTGTGCATCCACCCGCCCCGTTTTTCCGTTTATCCCGGTGATCTCACAAAAGACGTCGTAAAGCGGCACCATGGCAAAACCAAAACCGAACATGGCAAGCGCCACTACCGCCAGTTTTTGCACCAGGCGTTTGTTGTTTTGCCGTATATCCTTCTTCCGAGCCATTATGACCAGCTCTTCAGAAAGGTTCCTACATAAAAAGCGAGCGCCAAGGCGGCCAAAACCAATACGGTAATCACAATCCCTCTACGCCGAGTTCCGTTGTCTTTCATTATATGCGTCGTTGTCATTGCTTGCGGTCCCAACCGACAAAACGCCCTGGACCGGGCAGACCCTATTTAACCTTCGGCGCCGTTGCAAAAGTATGGTATGGCGGCGGGGAAGGGAGGGTCCACTCGAGGCCTTTGGCGCCGTCCCACACCTGGGTTGAAGCCTTCTTTCCGCTGCGAATGGTCTGCACGACCAAGTACAGGAACAGCAACTGTGCAAAGCCCAGGAGAAACGCGCCGACGGTGGACCACTGGTTGAATTCCGTAAATTGCAACGCGTAGTCGGGAATACGGCGCGGCATGCCGGCGAGCCCCAGGAAGTGCTGCGGGAAGAAGGCAATGTTAAAACCAATTACCGTCAACCAGAAATGCCACTTGCCGAGTGTCTCGTTGTACATGTGGCCGGTCCATTTGGGCAGCCAGTAATAGGCCCCACCCAGTATCGCGAAAATCGCGCCTGAGACCAGCACATAGTGGAAGTGCGCCACCACGAAATAGGTGTCGTGGTACTGGAAGTCCGCCGGCACGATCGCCAGCATCAAGCCGGAAAGCCCGCCGATGGTGAACAAAAATACAAATGCCACGGCGAACAACATGGGCGTCTCAAACGTCATGGATCCGCGCCACATGGTCGTAATCCAGTTGAACACCTTCACGCCGGTGGGCACGGCAATAAGCATGGTGGCATACATGAAGAACAACTCACCGGCCAGGGGCAAGCCGACCGTAAACATGTGGTGCGCCCACACCACGAAAGAAAGAAAAGCGATGCTGGCGGTGGCATACACCATGGAGTTGTATCCGAAGAGCGGCTTGCGGGCGAAGGTCGGGATGATCTGCGAGACGATACCAAAGGCCGGCAGAATCAGAATATACACCTCCGGGTGCCCGAAAAACCAGAATATATGCTGGAACAACAGGGGATCCCCGCCGCCGGCGGCGTCAAAGAAGCTGGTGCCGAAATGGCGATCGGTAAGCAGCATGGTCACGGCACCGGCAAACACCGGCATCACGGCAAGCAGCAGGAAGGCGGTAATAAGCCAAGTCCACACAAACAGGGGCATCTTCATCAGGGTCATGCCCGGCGCGCGCATGTTGAGGATGGTCGCGATGACGTTAATAGCGCCGAGCACCGAGGAAATACCCAGCATATGGATGGACAGAATGGCGAAGTCCGTACCGATCCCCCCTTGTATCGTCAACGGAGGATAAAGCGTCCAACCCGCCGACGGGGCGCCGCCCTGGTCCTGCATAAACAGGGTGCTGGACAGCAGGACAAAAGCGAACGGCAGGATCCAAAAGCTCCAGTTGTTCATGCGCGGCAACGCCATGTCCGGCGCGCCGATCATCATCGGAATCTGCCAGTTGGCAAACCCGACAAAGGCCGGCATCACCACGCCGAACACCATAATGAGCGCATGCATCGTGGTCATCTGGTTGAAGAAATGGGGATCCACGATTTGCATGCCGGGCTCAAACAGTTCGGCGCGAATGACGAGCGCCATGGCGCCGCCTACAAAGAACAAGATCAGCGCCAGCCATAGATAAAGCGTACCGATGTCCTTATGGTTGGTGGTGAACAACCAGCGACTGATGCCGGTTGGATGCGCACCATGATGAGCCGTTGCAGTTGCCATTTATTTCTCCTCTCTCGAACGCCCCTCGCGAGGGGTAAATAAAATGTTTGAAACCGTTTCTTAACGCAAGGCCTTGACCTGGGAAGGCTGTACCACGTCGCCGGTATTATTTCCAAGGGCGTTGCGCTCGTAGGTCACGACTGCGGCAATATCCACGTCGCTAAGCTGAGGGCCGAACGCCTGCATCGCCGTGCCGGGCTTGCCTTGAATCACGATTTTCAAATGATCGGCTACGGGACCGGTCGTGATTTTGCCGCCTGTCAGTTTCGGGAACGGGCCGACACCTTCACCGTTCGCGCCGTGGCAAGCGGCGCATTGTCCGTACACTTGTTTGCCGCGTGCCATCAGCTTGGCCTTGGACCATTTCTGAGCGGCGCTCGCCTGTGCGGCCACAGCCTTGTTCCGCTGCAGGCTCACCCATTTATCGAATTCCTGCTGGCTCACGGCCTCGACCACGATGGGCATGTACCCGTGGTCTTTGCCGCAAAGTTCCGCGCACTGGCCGCGATAAGTGCCTGGTTCGTCAATGCGCGTCCACATTTCATTGATAAAACCGGGGATGGCGTCTTTCTTGACACCGAATTGCGGCACCCACCAAGCATGTATTACATCATTGGCGGTAATCAGAAAACGGACCTTCTTTCCGACCGGCAGAACGACCGGGTTGTCCACCTCAAGCAGGTAGTTCTCGCCTTTGGCGGTCTTGTTTTCAATCTGGTCGCGCGGCGTGGACAGGGTGCTGAAGAAGCTCACGTCGTGATCGGGATAATCGTAGCGCCATTTCCACTGATAACCGGTGATCTTGACGGTCAACTCGGACTCGCTGGTATCCTCCATTTTTATTAGTGTAGCAGTGGAGGGAATAGCCATGCCGACCAGGATCAGAAACGGAATGATCGTCCAAACGATTTCCAGCGTGTTGTTGTCATGGAACTTGGCGGGTTTATAGCCGCGGCTTTTGCGGTGCACAACAATGGAATAAAACATGAAGCTGAAGACGATCACAAAAATGATCAAAACGATAATAATGATCAGGTTGTGAAGATCCAGTATTTCTTCGGCGATGGGGGTAACGGGTTTCTGGAAATTAAGCTCGTATGCCGCGAGGGCGAGGCCGGATACGCTCCAGAGGCTGATTCCCAAAAACAGGCGGGTTATCGCACCTGTGACGTGCTTGATACGAGTTATGCCCATACTTGTCTCTCCCGATAGAGTCATAGTCGATCACGGCTGGAACAGGCCACCACCACCACCTGCCCCCGGAATTCTTTCAGAATTTCATTTCAGATTTCAGGGCGTATATATACGCACCTTCTCGGCGGCACCTCGTTGAGGTGAGCGGCACGCACCCTGTGACCAACACGCCGGCTTCGGTTCAAATCGCCTTGATCCAAATCAAGGACAAATCCTTGGATTTCCTTCTCGAAATTTCGCGGCCGCAACCTATCATATGCGTCTTACTGCTGCAACCGATCGCGGGACCCATAAAAAGCATCCGGAAACGGGACCCAAAAAATGCCGGGGATGCGATACTCCTCACTATTTTACTCGGAATTTAAAAGTGACTTATATCAACTTTGTCCAGGATAAATTTGGAAGCGGGTATTGGATTAAAGCCCGTTTCCTGATGGGGGAATATACCCAGCGGCGGGACGTCAAGCCGCACCTTGAAGCGAAGCGTCGCGATATTTTCCTCAAACAGGGCAAGCTCCGGTTCAATTTGATCGGCGACCCACCCCACCGGCCTGACACCGTCCGCCTGAATAGCCGCCGCCTTGCCAATGCCGGTATCCGTCCCGGTGACAAACCAACCCCGCCACTTACCGCGACCCGCTCCCTCCGCGTTCATAAAGCGCCCCGAGGCCTCTTGCCCTTCATCCAAATGATCGAGCGTTCCTGCGGTAAGTGGCGGGGCGCCCAGGCATGGCCGTATACGGCTTCATAAGTCGCTGGAATCAGGCCGTCGCGCGCGAGGGATTCGTAGGCGGACTTAAAACGTTTGAAACGGGTTTTACCCGTGAGGCCTCGCGGGCGCCCGCGCGCAACGTTGTGCGCGCCCAGACGTTTCAGATCATTCATTACCCCCCTCACATCTTTATAGGTCAGGGTGAAACGTTCCATGTCCATAACCGGGTCGGCAAACCCTGTCCGTATCAGCACATCGCCGATATCGTGCATGTCCATGAACGCGTGCACGTGGGTGTGATTGTCCGCCGCGCCCCATGCCTGCCTCAGCTCGCGCAAGGTGTCCAGACCGAAACTGGTAAACATCAACAAACCGCCGGGACGCAGGACGCGCATGAATTCCGAAAAGACCGTGTCCGGATTGCACCACTGCACCGTCAAATTGGAAACCACCATATCCATGGAGGCGTCCGCCAGCGGCAAGGTCTCGATGTCGCCGCAGGCAAACCGGCTGCGGCTGAACCAACCGGCTTTCCGGCGCGCGCGCTGCGCCATGGCGCAGGCAATATCAATGCCCAGGATACGGGCGCGACGGTAGCGCCTGGCAAGCGCCCTGGCACAATGGCCGGTGCCGCAGCCGGCATCCAGAATAGTTTTTGGCTGAAGCT
>WGFP01000047.1 GCA_015492195.1 Acidiferrobacterales bacterium | reverse complement strand
GCTGACGGCAGCATGCGGGATGGGCTGAGCCTGCTGGATCAGGCCATTACCTTCGGCGGCGGTCAACTCGTCGAGGCGGATGTGCGCGCGATGCTCGGGACCATCGACCAGGACACCGTCGACCGTTTGCTGAACGGCTTGTCTAAAAGCGATGCCCGGGGATTGCTCGCCACGGTGGCGGACGCCGCGGCGCACGGCGCGGATTATGATACTTTGCTTACCGAGCTGTTGCTGGCCCTGCACCGAATTGCGCTGGCTCAGGCGGACCCGGCGCTGGTCGACGAGGCGGACAAAGACCGTGTGCTTGCTTATGCGCGCACGATGCAGCCGGAAGACGTTCAGCTTTACTACCAGATCGGGCTGCTCGGCCGGCGTGATCTGGGATTTGCACCGGAGCCGCGCACCGCCGTTGAAATGACACTGCTGCGCATGTTGGCCTTCCGGCCGGTTGAAGCTGATCAAGATCATTCGTCTGCTCAGACGAAAACCGTGGCAAGCAAATCGGACAGGAAAGCCGTCTCGGTGGCACAGACCACACCGCCTGAGCCGTGTAATGAAAAACTATCGGCGGATAACTGGAGCAAGATTGTGACACAATTGCCCTTGACGGGATTGCTGCGCGAGCTGGCCAATAACCTCACCCTTGAATCCAATAGCAACGGCGTGATGTCCATGGTACTCGATGAATCGCACACGCACTTGTTGAGCAAGGAACGGGAAGCGGCGCTTGGACAGGCGCTGGAAAAATATTGCGGGTACTCAATTCGGCTGAAGATCCAGCTTGGGCGTCCGCAAAATGAAACACCGGCGCAGAAAAAACAGCGCGAGGAGAATGCGCGGCGGGAGGCAGCGATACAGGCCATTAATAACGATCCAAACGTGCAGGCCCTGCAGCAACAATTCAACGCCCGGGTCAACCCGGGTTCCATTCGACCTAAAGTCTGAAGATGAGGCAAGCATGAAAGGCGGACTCGGTAATATCATGAAACAGGCGCAGGCGATGCAGGAAAATCTGCGCAAGGCCCAGAAAGAGCTGGCGAGCATCGAGGTGACGGGCAACGCAGGCGGTGAGATGGTCAGCGTTACCATGACGTGCCGTCACGACGTGCGGCGTGTGCAGATTGATCCCAGCCTGATGCAGGATGACAAGGAGGTGCTGGAAGATTTAATTGCGGCGGCCGTGAACGACGCGGTGCGCAAGGTGGAAAAGACCACACAGGAAAAAATGGCGGGGCTGACCTCCGGTCTCGGCATTCCCGGCCTGCCGTTTTGAATTATCGCGCATGAAAGATACCAATGTCCTTGAAGCCTTAAAGGAGGCCTTGCGCCGGCTGCCGGGCGTGGGCCCTAAAAGCGCACAGCGCATGGTGTTCCACCTGCTCGAGCGTGACCGTGAAGGCGCGCGCCAGATCGCCCAGGCGCTTTTAACCGCCGTTGATCGTATTACCCATTGCAAGCGCTGCAACAACTTAAGTGAGCACGAGCTTTGCGCCATCTGCGCGTCCCCGCGCCGCGACCCCACGCTTTTGTGCATCGTGGAGTCGCCCGCCGATCTCGTTTCCCTGGAGCAGTCCGGTGTCTATAACGGTCTGTATTTCGTGTTGATGGGGCGGCTCTCGCCGCTTGACGGCATCGGTCCGGATGAGATCGGCATTCCGCGCCTTGAGGCCCTGCTGAACGAAGGCGCGATCAAGGAAGTGGTGCTGGCGACCAACCCGACCGCGGAGGGGGAGGCGACGGCGCATTACATCAGCGAACTGGTGCGAGGTCGTCACATCCGCGCTACGCGCATCGCTTACGGCGTACCGGTGGGCGGCGAGCTGGAATACACCGACCGCAACACTCTGGCGCGCGCCATCAGCGGCCGCCATGAAGCATAAGCGATCGTAACCGTTTCCGGCCTTACGCTGGTTGGCAGGCTGTGGAAGAAATAACAAAGGGGCGCATTTGCGCCCCTGCTCGTTTCTAACCCTGATTCGCGCGTCCCAGCGTTAATAACAATGAGCGACCGACAGACCGACGAAGCATTGATGCTGGAATACCGCAACGGCGACGCCCGCGCCTTCGAGATTCTTTATTGAGGGAATGTTTGCTTTACCAGGTCCGAGGTGTGAACAAAGTATTTTTTAGTAACCTGTGAAATTACAAAAGGAGGATTTTTATATGAACAGGAATCAAATGGATAAGAGCTTGCCCCGACTATTCCCGCGTATCCTGTTGGCCGGACTGGCCGGTGGCTTGGCCGAGGTCCTGTGGGTTGGTTTCTACAGTGCGTTGACGCCTGTTAGCGGCAGCGTTATCGCCCGTGAGATTACCGCCACTGTTTTTCCTGCCTTGGCGGATGCGCCGCTGGCACCGGCGCTCGGAGTGAGCATCCACCTGGCACTGTCACTGGCGTTGGCCGTGGCCTTCGCCTGGATGGTTTGGCTTCCACTGAAACGGCGTTACGACACGGCCGTTATCGTGATGAGCGCTGTTGTTGTTCTGGTTGTCGTGTGGACGATCAACTTTCTCGTCTTGTTGCCGGTATTGAATCCGGCCTTTGTCGTTCTGTTGCCTTACTCCGTCACTCTTGCTTCCAAGACGTTATTCGGGTTGGCCATGGGTGTCGTTCTCGTTGGGTGGGGCGCTAGGCCCTTACGGACTCGTGTTTTGGGTGCGGAATGAATCCCTGTGTATGATACAGAGACATCTCTTTGATTCGTTTTGCCCGTTACCTTGGGGCCGGCCGGATCAATTGAAAGCCGGCCCAAATCTCCCAGACCAGGAAAATCGTCAAGGCCGCACGCTCCGCCAGGCCCGGTGCGACGTTCACCTGAATAGCGATAACAAACGCAGTCATCGCGACGGCCGCGCTTACCGACAACACCAGGGAAACAGCCCGTTGTCGGCGCCAGGGGCGGTGACGGCCGAATGCAACTGAAAAAACGAACAGGGCGGCGAGCTCAAGCATAAAGGCGGCGCTGGCGGCAGAGCGATGTATACGCCCTGTCGCGGTCGGAATTTGGCCGGGGGGATCAACGGGAAATAACGCAGCCAGCAAAATGCCCACGGCAGCCAAGCCGAATAGCAGGACCGCCCAGGTACGCAACCGCCCGGGGTGAAGCGCGCCGCGCAGCCCCAAGGTCAGTGCAAGATTGCCCCAGCCATGCACGAAGGCGCCGCCGACGAAGACCCAACCGAGCGGTTCGTTTGCCAGATTGCTGACATAATCGCGTATCCAGTCGATGCCGGTGCTCATCAGGTGCAGGACAACAAGCGATGACACGAACGCAACCACACCGAGCAGGCCCAGCATCCCATAGAGCCTCACCGGCCACGGAAAGGCGCCCTCTCTCCTCATGTTTGAAGCAAGTCCCACATTAACGAGTTCCCGGTTACCGACATGGTGTTCAGTCAAGAGAATTCAGTGTCTTTCGGTGTTGGATTATCACACAATGGCATCTGAACAGCGCAAAATTCACGCCACCGTCTCGAAGAAAAAGGATGACTACGGCCACGTGGTTGTTGGAATGTATATCGATTCCGCAGTACAGTATTTATGGTGGTCTCCCAGGCTGCCCGACCCTGGACCCATTAACAGTTGTTAACGCTTGATGGAAATCGACGCTTCGACGAAAGTAGGCGCAATACTACAGGAGTATCCGGAACTGACTGATTGGTTCATGGATATGGGGTTGTGCGGGTGTGGTAGTGATTCGGGTATGATGTGGACGCTGGAAAGACTGGCCAAGGAAAAAAATATGGATATCGCTGCGCTGCTTGATGACATAAAAGAAAGAATCGCCTAGCATTTTTAATGCTCGTTTTACCCAACATATTTACCTGAGTTTATGAGATATGTGGCAAGT
>WGFP01000046.1 GCA_015492195.1 Acidiferrobacterales bacterium | reverse complement strand
TTTTGCAACTGCGCCGCGATCTCATCCATTTGCAGGCGCTTTAAGTTGAATTGCAGACAGCGCGACAATACCGTGACCGGAAGCTTCTTGGGATCGGTGGTGGCAAGCAGGAATTTGACGTGCGGCGGCGGCTCTTCCAGCGTCTTGAGCAGTGCGTTGAAACTGTGGCCGGAAAGCATGTGTACCTCGTCGATCAGATAGACCTTGTAGCGTCCGCGCGTCGGCGCATATTGCACGTTATCGAGCAGCTCACGGGTATCATCGACCTTGGTCCGTGAGGCGGCATCTACTTCTATCAGATCCACGAACCGACCTTCGTCCACCTCGACGCATGCCGTGCACGTGCCGCAGGGCTTGGAGGTCACGCCGGTTTCGCAGTTAAGGGATTTCGCCAGAATACGTGCGATGGTGGTCTTGCCCACGCCGCGGGTGCCGGTAAACAGAAACGCGTGGTGCAGGCGGTCGTGATCCAGGGCGTTGACCAGGGGACGGACCACGTGTCCCTGCCCCACCAGGTCCGGAAACACCCGGGGGCGCCATTTGCGCGCTAAAACCTCGTAACTCATTGGCGACGGCTCGACATTGTGTTTATTGCAAAATTCCTAAAAAACAGGTGGCGGCTCCAGCCAGCCGCACCCCGGCACCCGCACCGGCTGCTGCGGCTGCTTCCTTCCGGACCTGACCGGGTTCACAACCTGTCGTCGCCGTGGGGACCGGCCTTCGCCGCCGTAATCAATATGTAATCACAGTGTACCATGAGGAAAGTTCCGCGAAAAAACAAAGCTACCGGGGATTGCTTCATCTGAACAGCCAAAGGGAAGAAATACAATCCCTCCGGGAGGCTGATTGCATTCAAGGACTTCATCCACCCTGGGAATAAACAAGGGAGAGTTATTCATTATGCACACAAAAGTAAAAGCAGAGCCGGAGAGGTAGCATCCCTTGTCCTTTCTTTTACTTTTGCCGTTCCCCGCTCTTGCGTCGCAAAGTTATAGCTGAATGCCAACCAGCAGCATGAAGGGATACGGAACGGAGACGCCGTATGTGTAAAGAAGATGGAATGGTGAAGAAATACATATCGCGGGATCAGAGCGACGAACAAGGGAGCGCCGGAAATCACCTGACAAGACGACACAAAAAGATGAATCGGGAGCTAATCGGGCAAAATAATAGTGATATAAAACATAAATTATCGCCAATAACTGTTTGATAAAAAAATAATAAAGAATGGCGGAGAGGGAGGGATTACTCCGCGCATCCCTGCGCTCCGCCCTTCGGGCCGCCGCTTCGCGGCGTTCAAATTCGCTCCCGGCGAATTTGTCGAACCCTCTGCCCGGGTTCTCATGCTCCAATTATCTTCTTTACCTGGAGGGTCTATTTGACCCTCCAGGTAAAGAAGGTGGCGGAGAGGGAGGGATTCGAACCCTCGGTACGCTTTTGACGTACACACACTTTCCAGGCGTGCTCCTTCAACCGCTCGGACACCTCTCCGGATCAACCCTTCGCCGGCACACTAAGGACGCGAAGGGTAAACCAGCCGGGGATTGCCCGCAACGGCGGCATATCATCGAGGGGATATCCGAGCCTTCCCTTCACGAAAAGATGGCGGAGAGGGTGGCCGCTCTCGCCCATCCATGGGCTTCGCGGCATTCGTACGTCCTTGTACAGCAGGATTCTTCACCCTGCGGGTTCTCATCCTCTAAAAATAATTATCTTCTCCTTCTGCGGGTCTTTTTGACCCGCAGAAGGAGAAGATGGCGGAGAGGGTGGGATTCGAACCCACGTGGGGCTTACGCCCCCAACAGATTTCGAGTCTGCGCCGGTATGACCGCTTCGGTACCTCTCCGGGGCGACATGGCTTAATTTGATGTTGCCAGCCGAAACAATACGGTATTTTATTATACCAGCGCCCTCCCTTGGGGACAGGCCATAATCGTGACATCCGCCAACGTCGGCGCTAGGCTAGAATCATGTCCAATTCGACAAACGTAACCACACAACTTGGATGGCGTTTTGGTTCTCAAATAACTTATCCTTTTTTATCGGCCATCTTCGCCCTCTTCCTTTCCTCCTGCTCATTGTTTGAAGACAACAAACTCCAGGCAATCAAGTCCGCCGGGAAACTCACCGTGCTCACCTATGTCAGTCCGACGACTTATTACGAAGGCCCGGGGGGTCCTGCCGGCTTTGAATATGATCTGGCCAAGGCTTTCGCGGACGATCTAGGCGTTGAGCTTAAAATTGTCGTTGCAGACAAATTCAACGATGTGATTCCCATGCTCATCAATGCCAAAGCCGACATGGCCGCCGCTGGACTGACCATAACGGAAACACGGCGAAAGCTGGTGAAATTCACCAAATCCTACCAGGAAATCAGACAACAGGTGGTCTACCGGCTGGGGACAACGCGTCCCACCGGCCCGCAAGATCTGGTAGGTCGACAAATCGAGGTACATTCCGGGACCAGTTATGTCGAACGTCTGAACGAGCTAAAACAAAAGTATCCGAATCTGAAATGGATTGAATCCGAGGACAAACAAACCGAGGAACTTCTGCAAATGGTTTGGGAGGGGCTGTTGGAAATTACCATTGCCGACTCTCATATCGTTGTCTTGAACCGGCAATTCTTTCCGGAATTGCAGGTGGCGTTCAATATTCAAAAGCCCGAGGCGTTGGCCTGGGCCTTCCCCCTGGACGATGATGACAGCCTGTACAAAGCCGCTGAAAAGTTTTTGGAAAAGTATCGAAATTCGGGCGAGCTTGGACACCTTATCGAACGCTACTACGGCGCCGCCGGTAGCTCGAACTTTATTAATCTAACCGTTTACCAGTTGAGAATTCAAAACCGTCTGCCGCAATATCAGCTCCTGTTTGAAAAAACAGCCAAAAAATACGGCCTTGACTGGCGCTTACTCGCCGCAATGGGTTACCAGGAATCATACTGGAACCCCAGGGCGAAGTCACCCACCGGGGTGCGCGGCATCATGATGCTGACCAAAGAAACGGCCAAACAAATGGGAGTAAAAGACCGGGTCGATCCGGAACAGAGTATCGACGGAGGTGCGCGCTATCTTCGTCTTATAATGGACCGTATGCCTAAAACTATCACCGGCCCGGATCGTCTATGGATGGCGCTTGCTTCGTATAACGTCGGCTATAACCATTTGGAAGATGCGCGCATCCTCACGCAAAAACAGGGCGGTGATCCCAATAAATGGAACGACGTCAAGGAACGCCTTCCACTACTCGCTGAAAAAAAATGGTACAGTCAAACAAAATATGGTTTTGCGCGCGGGCGGGAGCCGGTTGCCTTTGTAAATCGCGTACGCACCTACTACGATGTCTTGGTCAAAATTGATGAAGAGGAAAAAGCCAGAAACACGTCGGAAGCGCTTAAACTCAAGGCACCGGCAATATGATCGTGGGTTGTGAGTCGTAAAGCGTGAATCGTGATGTACCGGTTACTAGGCGCCACGGTTCACGATTTACGGCTCACGATTCACAATCCAAGCGCCGGGCGGCGAAAAAATTTTTAAGCAGTTCGCTGCATTCCTCGCTCAATATCCCACCCGCAACCTGGGCGCTGTGATTGAGCGGCGGGGCCTGAAGCAGATTAAACACCGAACCGCCGGCGCCATTCTGAAGATCAGCCGCGCCGTACACCACGCGCGCCACGCGCGCATGCACAATGGCCCCCGCGCACATGACGCACGGTTCGAGCGTGACGTAGAGCGTGGTATCGGGCAAACGGTAATTCTCGACATGCTTGGCCGCGTCGCGCAACGCCACCACCTCGGCATGTGCCGTCGGATCTTGGTTATGAATCGGCTGATTCCAGCCTTCACCGATAATTTTATTATCTTTGATCACCAATGCGCCGACTGGGACTTCGCCTACTTCCTCCGCGTATTTGGCAAGTTCCAGCGCGCGGCGCATCCATCGCTCGTCGAACGAGGAGTGGTGAGTTGGGGGCGAGGGGTCAGATTTTTCACGTGGATTACTTTTTTTCATACCTCACCCTTTAACACCTTACCCAATTTATCCTCACTCTATTGTAAATTAGCCGTTTTTACAATTTATTTTCAATGACTTAACTGTTGATGCAAGTGATAATACCATGAAAAATACCATGTTAAAAAAATGCTGCTCCTGGTCGTTATTACTCCGCAATTGCAGCAATAAATCTTCATGCCCAAAAGCTGATGCCATACGATCAATCTCGGCTTGTATAAGGCCTAGTCGCGCCACCATTTCACGCCATGTCGCCACTTGTTGCCCGACTTCGACTGCAATCACCTGCGCTTTGTCTTCATTCAGCTCAAAGTAACCCACCACATTCATTGCCAAGCCCAGCGAGGCCGAGCCATCATCGAGATCAACGGCCGTTGTCAAAACACGTGGTTTGATATCCGTGGGTACTGGATTGAGATCGTAAGGTCGGGGCCACTCACCAGCCGCCCGAATCAGTATATGAGGAGTGGGCCGTCGGAATTCCGGCACCACTGTGAGGTGTATTTCGGTAATGTATCAATATCCGCGGTACCGGTGCCGGGCTCTGTGATGTTGTTTTCAAGTCTGGCCGACTGGGATTAAAAAGCCCCTCCTGTTCAGGAGGGGCTAGTCTAGCTTGGTGAATCAACACTTTTCAGATCTAGAAGCGGTCGTTGTTCATCACCTTAGTCCAGGCCCTGACGAAATCGTCGATGAACTCTTTCTCGCCATCAGCAGATGCGTAGGCTTCGGCGACTGCTCTGAGTTCTGCATGGGAACCGAACACCAAGTCAACTGGTGTCGCGGTCCACTTCAACTTGCCGCTGCTGCGGTCACGCCCTTCGTACACGCCTTCTACTTTCGATGGTGTCCACGTGGTCGACATGTCGAGCAGATTGATGAAGAAGTCGTTGCTCAACTGCCCTGGCTTGTCGGTGAAAACACCATGCTTAGAACCACCGGTATTTGCGCCTAATACCCGCATACCACCGACCAGTGCGGTCATCTCCGGTACCGTCAGACCCAACAGGTCTGCCTTCTCGACCAGCATATCAACAGGAGAACCGTAAGCGTCGCTGTGGTAATAGTTGCGGAAAGCATCTGCCTTCGGTTCCAATACCGCGAATGACTCTACGTCTGTCATCTTCTGGGTCGCATCACCACGTCCCGGATTGAACGGAACCTTGATTTTGTGGCCGGCATCTTTTGCTGCTTTCTCGATTGCAGCAACGCCGCCCAGTACTATCAGATCAGCCATGGAGACATTGATACCGGAGTCCTTTCGAACTTTCCCAAGTGTTTTCAGCACTCTCGCCAGTTCTTTCGGGTCGTTGGCCTGCCAGTCCTTTTGTGGTGCAAGTCGGACACGGGCGCCGTTTGCGCCGCCGCGCATGTCTGAGTCACGATAGGTAGACGCCGATGCCCAGGCCGCTTTGACGAGTTGAGTGACAGTCAAACCCGATTTCAGGATCCTGGCTTTCAGTTTATCCGCTTCTTCGGCACTTATCTTATAATCCGCCGCAGGAACCGGGTCCTGCCAGACAAATACCTCGTCCGGCACCTCACTGCCAAGGTAGCGGGCACGCGGCAGGTCGCGGTGCGTCAGTTTAAACCACGCTTTGGCAAAAGCCCGTTCAAATTCTTCCGGGTTCTTCAAAAAACGCTCGGCAATCTTGCGAAAACCGGGGTCTTCCTTGAGAGCCAGATCGGTCGTCAGCATGACAGGCGGATTGCGTTTACCCTTGATGTGGGCGTCGGGTACTGCTGTATGCGCAGCTTGATCGGTCGGCACCCACACGGTTCCCCCCGCAGGCGACTTATGCTTCTGCCAATCATAGGCAAACAGGTTGCTGAGGAACAGGCCGGACCATGCAGTAGGCGTCTGAGTCCAGGCACCTTCCAGTCCACTGGTCAGCGTGTCTTCAGCATTGCCTTTGCCGCACTTGTTCTTCCAACCCAGTCCCTGTTGTTCGATGGAGGCGGCACCCGGCTCCGGGCCAACGCAATCAGGTTTCGTGGCACCGTGGTTCTTGCCAAAAGTGTGACCACCGGCAATTAATGCGACGATTTCCTCATCATTCATTCCCATTCGCCCAAATGATAAACGGATGTCTTTGGCAGCCGATAGCGGATCGAGGTTACCGTTGGGACCTTCCGGGTTGACATAGATCAGCCCCATCTGCAGGGCGGCTAGGGGCTTTTCGAGTTCGCCATCCTTGTTGTAGCGCTTGTCGTTGCCAAGCATTTTGGTTTCGGGCCCCCAGTACACCAGGTCGGATTCCCAGTCATCCACGCGCCCTCCGGCAAACCCCAACGTCTTGAAGCCCATCGATTCCAGCGCGACGTTACCGGCCAGTATCATCAGGTCGGCCCAGGACACATTGCGTCCGTATTTCTGCTTGACCGGCCACAACAGGCGGCGCGCCTTATCCAGGTTGGCGTTATCCGGCCAGCTGTTGAGCGGATCGAATCGCAGTTGCCCGCCATCGGCGCCACCGCGTCCATCGTGTATACGGTAGGTGCCGGCGCTATGCCAGGCCATCCTGATCATCAGGCCGCCATAATGGCCCCAGTCTGCAGGCCACCAGTCCTGTGATGTTGTCAGCACTTCTTCGATGTCGGCTTTAAGAGCCTTGAGGTCAACGCTATTGAAAGCCTTCGCATAGTCGAAGTCGTCGCCATATGGATTGGACTCGTTATCGTGGTCACGCAATAAGCTGAGATCCACCTGATCCGGCCACCAGAAACTGTTTGGCTTGGCCTTGCCGCTGAACATGTTTTCGGACCAGGCTGGCGATGACAGTGCGATCGAAATGGCAATAGCCATAGGTATCGCTTTTTTCAACATGATTTCTCTCCTGAAAATTGATGTTGTACAAATACCGGATGGCAGGTGTAAAACCAGGCCTTGCCGGACATGGATCAACTATAAAACCGGGTTGATATATCTTTGAAATTGTTTATATCTATAATGTTGATAGGTATGTCCTATCAAGTGGCCGGCCGGAGCAGTAACGATGAACCTGAGAGATCTGAAATATCTGGTGGCGGTCGCAGACAGGCAACATTTTGGCCTGGCTGCTGAACACTGTTTCGTCAGTCAGCCTACCCTCAGTGGCCAGATAAAAAAGCTGGAGCAGGAACTGGGCGTATGCCTATTTGAGCGCAGCAGGCATTCGGTGGTTACCACGGCTGCCGGGGAAGCAATTGTGGCACAGGCCCGGCGGGTGCTTGAGCAGGCTGATGCCCTACAGCAACTGGCACGGTCTCACCATGATCCACTGCTCGGGCCGCTGCGCATGGGAGTGATTCCCACACTCAGTCCCTACCTTCTGCCGCTGATACTGCAACCGCTGCGGAAGCAATATCCCCAGATCAAGCTGGTGCCGTCGGAAGAGATGACGAATACCTTGATCCTGCGTCTGGGCAGGCATGAAATCGATGCGGCATTGCTGGCGACGCCGGTTGAAGAACGGGAATATGAAAGTATTCCCCTGTTTGACGAGCCTTTCTGGCTGGTGCATCCGCGCAGGCACCCGCTTTCGGAAAAACAGACGATTACGCAGGCCGACCTGGATTGCGCCGACCTGCTTCTGCTGACGGAAGGGCACTGCTTGGCGGAACAGGTGATGAAGATCTGTCACATTCACGAGCGCAGGGCGCAGGGAGAACTGGCCGACCTGCGCGCGACCAGCCTGGAAACATTGCTGCAGATGGTGGCAGCGGGTTTTGGCAGTACCCTGCTGCCGGCGCTGGCGGTGGAAACAGTATCGGCGCACAAGCGGGGACTGGCAATGCGTGAGCTGCAACTGCCGGATACTTTTCGCCGGATCTCGCTGGTTTATCGGCACAGCTTTCCACGGCACCAAGTGCTTGAGGCTTTTGCACAGTTGTTGCAGGCGAATCTTCCGGCAACAGTCCGGGTATTGCACGGCCATTCATCCGTCCAGGTAGTGGCTGGCATGACTTCAAAGGAAAAGCCGCGACAGACAAGGACAAGACACATTAGCAACCCGGATCGCCAAGACAGGCGAGGATAGCATCTACACCAACATCGTCGCCGCTGCAGAATTGCGCTACGGTGTCACCAAGCCAAACTCTACGAAATTTGCGGATCGTGTCGATCTGATCCTCTCCGCGCTAAAAATCCTGCCGCTTTAGATGCACGCCGACCGACAGCATGCAACATTACGCCACTACCTGACACGCCAGAGTATGCCCATCGGGCCAAATGATCTGCTGATTGCCGCCCATGCACTTGCAAGTGAGCTTACGGTTGTGAGCGTAAATGTCAGGGAGTTCTCCTGAGGCCCGGACTAAAAGTGAAGAACTGGCTACAGGAATAGCGCTATTGCCTATCAGCGCCAGACAATGTCAGCCAGTTCCGGTCACTCCCATTCAATCGTCGCCGGCGGTTTTCCCGATATGTCGTAAACCACGCGCGAGATGCCGGGTATTTCGTTGATAATCCGATTGGAAATCACGCCAAGGACGTCATACGGGATATGCGCCCAATTCGCGGTCATGAAATCCACCGTCTCCACGGCGCGGAGTGCGATCACATAATCGTAGGCGCGGGCGTCGCCCAGCACGGCGACCGATTTGACCGGCAGGAACACGGCAAATGCCTGACTGATCTTATCGTAGAGATTGTGCCGTTCAAGCTCTTCAAGATAGATCGCGTCCGCTTGGCGCAGGAGGTCGGCATATTCCTTTTTCACCTCGCCGAGGATACGCACACCGAGACCGGGACCGGGAAAGGGATGCCGGTACACCATCTTGTGCGGTAAACCCAACTCTTCGCCGATACGGCGCACCTCATCCTTGAACAATTCACAGAGCGGTTCAAGGAGCTTCAGATGCATGCGCTCCGGCAAACCGCCGACATTATGGTGGGACTTGATCACATGCGCCTTTCCGGTTTTTGCGCCCGCGGATTCAATTACGTCCGGATAGATGGTGCCCTGCGCCAGCCATTTGGCGTTTTTGATTTTCGCGGCCTCCTCCTCGAAAATTTCAATAAACATGCGGCCGATGATTTTGCGTTTTTCTTCGGGGTCGGTAACGCCTTTCAAGGCCGCAAGAAAGCGTGATTCGGCGTCGACACGATCAACCTTCACACCCATGTGGTCGGCAAACGTGTCCATCACCTGATCGCCTTCGTGCAGGCGCAGCAGGCCGTTGTCGACAAAAATACACGTCAATTGATCGCCGATGGCGCGGTGCAACAGCGCCGCCGCCACGGAGGAATCCACGCCGCCGGACAGCCCCAACAACACTTCATCGCTTCCAACCCGGCGCCGGGTATCGGCAATCATGGTTTCAATGATACTGCCGGGCGTCCACAAGGATTCGCACCCGCAGATTTCATGTACGAAGCGCCGGAGGATCGCCCGCCCCTGTTTGGTGTGCGTCACTTCGGGGTGAAATTGCAATCCATAAAAACCGCGTTCCTCGTCCGCGATGGCGGCAAGCGGCGAATTATCGGTGCCGGCGATGACCTTGAAGCCGGGAGGCAGTTTGGTGACGCGGTCCCCGTGACTCACCCAGACGTCCAACAGGCGGGGGCCTTTTTGATCCGTGCCGACATCCTGGATGCCCCGCAGCAACCGCGACTCTCCCTCCACGCGCGCTTGGGCATAACCGAATTCACGCCGCGCCGACGTATCCACTTCACCGCCAAGCTGTGCGGCCATGGTCTGCAGCCCGTAGCAGATGCCGAGGACCGGAACGTTCATTTCAAAGATCACCTGCGGGGCGCGCGGCGTTTCTTTGAGTGTCACCGTCTCCGGACCGCCTGAGAGGATAATGCCGCGCGGCGCAAAGTTCTTTATTTCTTCCACGGGCATGTCATACGGATGCAGCTCGCAGTACACACCGGCCTCACGCACCCGGCGGGCGATCAATTGGGTGTATTGAGAACCGAAATCCAGAATCAGGATGCGTTGCGCGTGAGGATCGGACATAAAAAATCAGCAGCGAGTAACGGATAACAGGCAGCGAGTAACAAATTTATAGCCAAGCATTTGCAGCGATCTTGTATTTTGCCACTTTTCGTTTATTCGCGTTGGGAATTCTCTCGTTGATAATTCGGCGCCTCTTTGGTCACCGCCACATCGTGCACATGGCTCTCACGGATACCGGCGTTGGTGATGCGCACGAACCGGGACTGCGTACGCAGCGTCTCGATGTCGGCGCTGCCCGTGTAGCCCATGCTCGCGCGCAGGCCGCCCATGAGCTGATGAATTACGTTCACCATCGGGCCCTTGTAGGGCACCCGGCCCTCCACGCCTTCCGGCACCAGCTTGTCACCGCCGGCCGTTTCCTGGAAGTAGCGGTCGCTCGACCCCTCGCCCATCGCGCCGAGCGAGCCCATTCCCCGGTAGGTCTTGTAGGAACGACCCTGGTAAATTTCCACCTGACCCGGCGCCTCGTCGGTGCCGGCCAGCAAACTGCCGACCATGATCGTGTGCGCGCCGGCCGCAAGCGCCTTGGCGATGTCTCCGGAATAGCGAATACCGCCATCCGCGATTACCGTCACGTCGGTGCCTTTCAATGCCTCAACGACATTGATGATCGCTGTGAGTTGCGGCATGCCCACGCCCGCCACCATACGCGTGGTACAGATCGACCCCGGCCCGATGCCGACCTTGACGGCGTCGGCGCCGGCCTT
>WGFP01000045.1 GCA_015492195.1 Acidiferrobacterales bacterium | reverse complement strand
CTCAACGACATTGATGATCGCCGTGAGTTGCGGCATGCCCACGCCCGCGACCATGCGCGTGGTGCAGATCGACCCCGGCCCGATGCCGACCTTGACGGCGTCGGCGCCGGCCTTCGCCAGCGCCTTGGCGGCCTCCGCCGTCGCGATATTACCGCCGATGACCTGCGTATCCGGATAGTGTTTCTTGACCCAGCGCACCCGTTCGAGCACGCCTTGCGAGTGGCCGTGAGCGGTATCCACGACAATGACGTCCACCTCGGCATCAATCAGCCCTTCGATGCGCTCTTCCGTGCCCCGACCGACGCCGACGGCCGCTCCGGCCCGCAAGCGCCCCTTATCATCCTTGACGGACCGGGGGTATTCGGTGGATTTCTGGATATCCTTCACCGTGATCAGTCCCTTCAGGCCGAACGCGTCGTCCACCACCAAAACCTTTTCGATCCGGTGCTGGTGCAGCAGTTTCTGGATTTCTTCGCGCGAGGCGCCTTCCTTGACCGTCACCAGCCTGTCCTTGGGGGTCATGACGTGGCTGACCGGCTCGTCATAGCGGGTCTCGAAACGCAGATCACGGCTGGTGACAATCCCGACCAGACCGGCGCCCCGGGTCACCGGCACCCCGGAGATCCCATGGGAACGGGTGAGCTGCAGCACCTCCCGGACGGTGGTCTCCGGGGACACGGTGATGGGGTTGCTGATGATACCGCTTTCGAATTTTTTGACCTTGCGCACCTCTTCGGCCTGGCGTTTCGGGGTCATATTCTTGTGAATGATCCCCATCCCGCCCTCCTGAGCCAGGCAAATGGCGGCGCGCGCCTCCGTGACCGTGTCCATGGCGGCCGAAAGCAGGGGAATATTCAGGGTAATGGCGCGTGTAAGGGGGGTTTTGAGGTCCACGTCCTTGGGCAGGACGGTCGAATGCGCAGGAACCAGCAGGACATCATCAAACGTCAGTGCTTCCTGAAGAATCCGCATGCCATATTATACGGAAGCTCTCCGGGATGGTAAACTAGGCGCCACAAGGCGGAAAAAGGCACAAATCGCCTTAAAAACGGGGTTGACGCTGGCGATTTTGTGCTTTAGTCTGCCCAAAAAAGCCGATAAATATCCCTCTGGAGGAGAATGCACGATGAGAAAAATTACCCTGGCAATCCTGTCCATGCTGGCGATCACTCTGGCCGGCTGCGCCGCCGGCGCCAAATACAAGGAATATGATCAAGTGGTCGCCCAAGCTGAAAAAGAAATCAAACTGGCCAAGAAGGCCAATTTTCTATGGCGCGACACCAAAAAGATCCTGAAAAAATCCAAGAAAGCCAGAGAGAACGGCGACATCGATAAGGCTCTGAAGCTGGCCAAAAAGGCTCTGAAGCAGGCCCAATTGGCCCAGCAACAGGCGAAGGATCAAGCCAATCCCATAGTGGCTTTTCCCGCCCCGTAAACGCGCAACTTCGCCAATAAAAAAGCCGGGGATTCCCGGCTTTTTTATTGGCCGTGTTGGGGTTATGTTGTTGTTCATGGAACCACACGTTGTCACTCAGGGCGGGACGCCCACGCGCGATGTCTACACGGTATCACGCCTGAATCGCGAGGCGAGAATTCTGCTCGAAAGCGGTTTCCCCGCATTATGGATAGAGGGCGAGATCTCCAACCTGGCGCGCCCGGCCTCCGGTCATGTGTACTTTTCCCTTAAAGACAATCAGGCACAGGTTCGTTGCGCCCTGTTTCGCATGCAGCTGCGCCGGCTGCGTCTGGAACCCAAAAACGGCATGCAGGTACAGCTGCGGGCGCGCGTCAGCCTGTACGAAGAGCGTGGGGATTTTCAGCTTATCGTTGAGTACATGGAAGAAGCCGGGGAAGGAGCGCTGCGCCGCGCCTTCGAGGCGCTCAGGCTGCGCCTGGAAAGGGAGGGCTTGTTTGATGCGGCGCGAAAACAACCCCTCCCCCGGCTGCCAAAACGCATCGGCCTCATTACTTCGCCCTCCGGCGCCGTCTTGCACGACATCCTGAGAACCCTTGAGCGCCGTTTCCCGGCAATCAACGTGCTGCTTTATCCGGTGCCGGTTCAGGGTGAGGGCGCGGCGGAGAAAATCGCGGCGGCCATTCGCCTTGCCGATCAACGCAAGGATTGTGACGCCCTGATCCTGGCGCGCGGCGGCGGCTCGCTGGAAGACCTTTGGGCGTTTAATGAGGAAATCGTGGCGCGCGCATTGGACGCCTGTTCTGTGCCGGTTGTTTGCGGCGTCGGACATGAAACCGATTTTACGATCGCGGACTGGGTCGCGGACGTCCGTGCGCCGACTCCCACGGCGGCGGCGGAATTGCTGAGCCCGAACCAACAGGAATGGCTGACAAATTTCCAAGGGATTGAGGCGCGGCTGACACGACTGATCCGTGATCGGCTGCGTCAGCTGAACCAGCACCTGGACTGGCAAAGCGCACGCATCGTGCATCCTGCTCAACGGATTCAACTCATACACCATCGGGTGCAGGCGTTGGCTCAACGGCTCTACCTCATCCAGACAACCAGGCTGCAAAATACGCACTCGCGATTAATCGCGCTGACGGCACGGCTACGGCAAAACTCCCCGTCCCCCCGCCTGCACGCCTTGCAACTGCGCGGTCGGTATTTATATGAACGCCTGCAAAACGGCGCGACGCGGCATTTGGAGGGCGCTCACCAGAGATTGCGGCAAGTCGCGCAAACGTTGCACGCCTTAAGTCCTCTGGCCACGCTGGAACGCGGCTACGCTATCGTTTGCCGTCCCGCCACCGGCGTCGTGCTGCGCAACAGCGCGTCCGTAAAACCCGGTGAGCGCATCCATGCAAGGCTCGCCCGCGGCGCACTCGATTGCGTGGTGGAAAAAATCCATGAAAATTAACGCAGGCATATTTGTCCTGTGGCTGGCGCTGACGGCCGGCACCGCCTCGGCACAAAACCTGCCGCGCGCCGATTCGGTCCCGGGAGGCATCACCGTTATTCCGCTGGTCACGGCCCAAGAACCCATGCCGCGCGCCTATTTCGCCGATCAACGCGTCATGGTCGTGCGGCAGGGGGGGTTCTGGCGGGCCGTCGTGGGTCTTCCTTTATCGTTAACCCCCGGGCGGCACCGGTTAACCGTCGTGGATGGCACAAACAACGAACGGACATACTACTTCACGGTCCGCGCCAAGAAATACGCGGTACAACATCTAACGCTGAGAAATAAACGGCTGGTTGACCCCACCGCGGAGGATTTACGGCGTATTGAGCGGGACAAGACCGCCATTTGGGCGGCGTTTGCCACTTGGACGGAATCGGATTCTCCGCCTTTGCGTTTTCATATGCCGGCACAGGGGCGATTAAGCAGCGGCTTCGGACTCAAACGCTTCTTCAATAATCAACCGCGCCGGCCGCACAGCGGCATTGACATCGCCGCACCCATCGGAACGCCGGTGACCGCACCCGCGCCCGGAACGGTGATTGAAACGGGCGATTATTTTTTCAACGGCAACAGCGTCTTCATCGATCATGGGCAGGGGTTGATCAGCATGTACAACCACCTGAAAAAAGTGACGGTCACGCGTGGAATGCAAGTAAATCGGGGGCAGAAAATCGGCGAAATCGGCATGACGGGACGGGTTACCGGCCCCCACCTTCATTGGACCATCAGCCTGAATGACAGTCGCGTCGATCCCTTGTTGTTTCTGTCTGATGAATCATTGGCCCAGATGAAATAAGAAGAGGTGGGCATGGCGGTCCTTGCCTCGGTCAGAACGCATCCTCTATTTGGATTTCCAAAGTTTGACGCTGTTGTCCCGGCTGCCTGAAGCAAGCACCATTCCGTCCGGCGAAAAGGCGACGGTTTGCACATAACCCTCATGGTCGATCAAAAGCTGCGCCAGTCTGCCGGAACGTGCATCGAATATCCGGATCGTATCCGCCGCCGTTCCCGCCGCAAGCCATTTTCCATCCGGGGAATAGGCAAGAGACAAGACTGAACGATCAAGATTGGTCAGGGTGCGTTCTTGGGTGCCGTTATAGGTATTCCAGATCCGAATGACATTCCCGGCGTCTCCCGTGGCAAGCCATTTACCGTCCGGTGAATAGGCAAGCGACAGGACCTTATCCTTGTGGCCGAAGAGGCTGGCGATTTCTTGACCGTTTGAGACGTCCCACAGCCTGATAGTTTTATCCGCTCCCGCCGAGGCGAGCACCTTGCCGTCCGGCGAGAAGGAAACGGCGTATATATCGCCTTTATGTCCTTCCAGTGCATACAGTTGTGCGCCGGAGTCCACATCCCAGACAAAAACCGTTCTGTCTTTGCCGCCCGCCGCCAACCTTTTTGCATCCGGTGAAAAAGCAATGGCATAAAACGCATAACCGTAACCCCGCAATGCGCCCTGTTGCAAACCGCTTTTGGGATTCCATAATCTGACCGAACCGTCAACGCCGGCGGAGGCCAGCCACTTGCCGTCCGGTGAATAAGTGACGGCATTGATGGCATAGCCATGCCCGCCTAATGACCCGAGCAACCTCCCCGTGCCCACATCCCAAAGCCTGATGATCTTATCGTTGCCTCCCGTCGCCAGCCTTGTCCCATCCGGTGAAAACATCACCGACAGAACCCAATCCTTGTGGCCGTTCAAAGTCCGAAATAACTTAGAGGGTGCCGGTAAATTGCTTATGACACGGGTACGATAGACAGGCCTTGTCGCCGGTGGTTTTTTTGCAACGCGCTTTGTCTTGGGTGCGCTTTTTCGTGTCTGGTTTCGCTTCGGTTTAACGGAGGTCGTGCGCGTAGCGGGGCGAGCCGTTTTGGGCTGCTCTGCTTTCGGAAAAACCAATAATCCCGACAGGACGGGTTTGATATCAGACCAAAACACAACGGGGACAACACCCACAGCGATCAACGCCAAGCCCGCCCAGATCCAGCGCACCGCCGTCCCGTTCTTGTCACGCCTTCCAGCCACCCGTGGGCGCGAAGGGGCGGGTGTCGAAACAGGTCGGGATGATCTGGCCAATGGAGGTGAAGTAATGGGTTCGCGCGACCCTCCCCTGCTTTTCCCCATCAGACCGTCCTGGAATTCATGCGCCGACTGCGGCCTGTCCTTGGGATAGATTTGCATGGCCCAATCGATGCACTCCAACAAATTTTTCTGGTAGTGCTTGGCACCGATTTTCACCGCCGGCGTCAGGGGGTCGACCGTGTATTTCAGTATCGCGCGATAGCGCTCCATGCCGTCCTCGGGTCGCTTGCCGCTTATGCAACGGTACATCGTCGCCCCCAACGCGTAGATGTCCGTCCACGGTCCCGGCTTGCCCTTGTCCGGATATTGTTCCATGGGGGCATAACCTTGAGTCAATGCAATTTTTTGCACATGGCCGGCGGCGGTAATCGCCTGGCGCGCCGAGCCAAAATCAATCAACATGGGGCGGCCGTCGCTGCGCAGGTAGATATTTTCCGGTTTGATGTCGAGATGAAGCATGTTCGCTTCATGCACGGCGTGCAGGCCGTTCAGAATGGGGATAATAATCCGCAGCAGCGAGGATTCGTCCAACCGCTTCTGTTGCTTAAGCTGGCCGGCCAGGGTGCCCCCCTCCTCATACTCCATGACCATGTAGGCCGTACCGTTGTCTTCGAGAAAGCGCAGAACCCGGACAATATTCGGGTGCTTGAATCGCGCCAGCGCGCGTGCCTCCTTGACGAAATTTTTCAGGCCCCAGTGGTAATCACGCACCGCGTCCCGTGACGCATTGGGGATGATGACCGCCGTTTTCCCGTCACGCGCCGCGATCTCGTGGGGCAGGTATTCCTTGATCGCGACCAACGCCCCGAGACGGGTGTCGCGCGCCAGATAGGTGAGCCCAAAACCGCCATGACCAAGCACCGATTCAATGGTGTATTCGGCAAGCGGATAGCCTGCCGGCAAGGCGTTTTTATGAAAGGCGCTCATGCGAGAATTTCGGGCCTCAGTGCAAACTTCATCGCGTTCTTATCGGTTGCTTATCTCACCCCGCTCGCTTTATCTCGAACAAAGCGGAATGCCTGATATTGTTAGGTATACAATAAAAATGCCAACTAAGAGTATAGATTATTTATTAAACAATACAAAAAGTTATAAAATATAATTAAATCATAATCTAGTATTTTTTAGCTTTCTGGACATGCCCACGCGCCTTTTTTCTTCTTGGACCCTTGCTTGAGGGCCGATACGGATTCTCTCCCTGACGACACTGGATGCGCACCGGCGTGCCGACAAGCCGAAACGCACGCCGGAATGTATTGGAGAGATAGCGCCGGTAAGAGGGGGGAAGCGATGTCGCCTGATTGCCATGGATGACCACCAGGGGCGGATTTCTGCCGCCTTGATGGGCATACTTAAGCTGTATGCGACGTCCGTGAACAACCGGCGGGGGGGTCGCCCGCACCGCATCCCGCAAGACGCGGTTGAGCTTGGAAGTGGTGAGAGTTTTGTTTGCCGATCTAAACGCACTGTCCACGGAGCCGAATAACGACCCGATGCCGGCGCCGTGTAAAGCGGAAATGGTATGGACCTTGGCAAAGTCGAGAAACGGCAATTTCCTCGAGGGTTCACGTTTGGCCCAAGCACGCGCGCCGCTGTCCAATGCGTCCCATTTATTCACGGCAAGCGCCATTGCGCGCCCGCGCTCCATAATATACCCGGCCAATGAGGCGTCCTGTTCGCTTATACCGGCTTGGGCATCAAGCACCAAAATAACGACGTTCGCCCCGTCAATCGCCTGAAGGGTTTTGATAACCGAATATTTCTCAACCGTGTCACTAATCCGGGCACGGCGCCGGACACCGGCGGTATCGACCAAAATATAGTGTTGGCCGTTTCTTTCCAACGGAATATAGATGCTGTCGCGGGTGGTGCCCGGTTGGTCGCTGACCACCACGCGCTCCTCCCCGAGCAACGCATTAACCAGGGTGGATTTACCCACATTGGGCCGTCCGGCGACGGCGATACGAGGCACGGCGTCGGGAGAAGGTTCTTCCTTAACGGCGGGAAGCGCGGCGAGAACACGGTGCATAAACGCCGCAACCCCGTCTCCATGCGCGGATGAAATCGCGACCGGCTGCCCCAACCCCAGCTCGTGGAAATCCGCCACGGCGAGGTCGGGGTCCAGACCCTCGGTCTTATTGACCGCAAGCCATACCGGTTTCCCCAATCGCCTGAGATCAGCGGCAATCCCTTGATCAACGACAGTGACGCCTTCCCGGCCATCAACAAGAAAAATGATGCAATCCGCCTCATTCAGCGCCTGACGTGTCTGCGCCGACATGATCTCCTGCAGAAGACCCTCATCCCCAGACTTGTCCGATTGCATAAAGCGGTCGGCGATCCCGCCGGTATCGACCAGCAAATATGGGCGATCGCCGACACGGCCGTCCCCGTACTGCCGATCCCGGGTAAGTCCCGGCGCATCGGCCACCAGAGCGCTTCTGCTGCGGGTCAATCGGTTAAAAAGCGTGGATTTTCCGACATTGGGCCGGCCAATCAAGACAACAACGGGTTTCATAAGCTTGGACGCAATCCATTTAAGGCAGGCCTGCCGCCCATAATTTTTTAGAAGAAGTGCTTATTATTTATCAACGATGCGTAATGCGGAAAGCGTTCCTCCCTGGCTTGCGACATAGAGGACGTCTGATCCGGCAACAGCCTGTGCGCGAATGGCACCGCCGCCAACATGACGGCGGGCGACAAAGCGACCGTCTTCTCTTGATAACCAATGCACATAACCCTCGTAATCACCGACCGCTACGTAACCGTTATGGTAAGTCGGCGCATTAAGGTTGCGCCCATGAAGTTTATCCTGTTTCCACACACTGGAACCTGTGCGTTGATTTAAGGCGATAATATGCCCCTTGTCATCACTGAGATAAATATTCGTCAGGTCGGCGGACATGCCTGAATAGGTCGACACATCCCGGGACCAGAGCAGGCGCCCGCTGCGCAGGTTGACGGCCACGATTTTTCCCTGGTAGCCGGCCGCATAAAGCGTGTCGCCGATAACCAGAGGCGTCACATCGACGTCCACGAGGCGCTCGATTTCATTCCGTCCTCGCGGCAGGCTTACTGCAAATTCCCACACGAGAAGGCCGTCCCGAAGCCGAATAACCGCGATTTTTCCGCTGGCGAAACCGGCCAATACATATTGATCAACAATAACGGGGGCGCCGGTTCCCCGCAGACTTAAGGCCGGCTCGCTGCGATTGTAAACCCACCGTCGCTTCCCATCCGCGACAGACAGGCCGAAAAGACTCCCGTCAATGCTTTGAGTCACCACGATACCCGACCCTATCGTCGCGGGCGCAAGAATCTCGCTCGATACATTCTGACTCCAAAGCCGTTTACCGTTTGCCATATCGAGCGCGATGACTTGGCCTTTTTTGGTTCCGACCACGACTATTCCTTCGCCGCCGCCGGTTGCGCCGGTTACCGTCACCCCAAGCTCGGTTTCCCACAACCGACGCCCGGAATCAGCGGCAAAGGCGCTCACACGACCCTGGGGATCCGAAATATAGACGACGTTATTATTCAGATACGGAATAAGCTTAACGTCATTCTTCTTTCCGCCGGCACCGATACTCGTCGACCATAGTTCTTTCACCTGCTTGTCGGCGGAAAAGTTCACCAGGGGCGCGGGCGGCTCGCGTTTGACCTTGCTTCCGGAGGCACATCCACCAATTGACACCGCCAACAAAAAAACAATTAAAAAATACTTCATTTGTTTTTCTCCGGACCCAGATCATCCAATTTCATGATTAATATTCGTCTATAAGGAGAACCGACCGACAGGGCATCAATGGCCGCCCGGTAAGCGGCGCGCGCTTCGTCTTTGCGTCCTTCTAATACCAGCAGATCCCCCCTCAACTCCTGATATTCGGCTTCAAATCCGGATTGATCTTTGACGTCAATGAGGGAAAACGCCTCTTTGGTCATGCCTTTGTCCATCAACAGCCTTGCGAGACGCAGGCGGGCGGTATGCTCGACGGCGGAATCCGAGGCATGCTCCATGGCCCATTGCAACCGCCGAACCGCCGTATCGTTGTCACCGGCGTCAAAACTGAGCCTTGCTAATATCAAGGCCGCTTTGGCGGCATAAGGAGTAGATGCGAAATCTTCGATCAATCTATCTCCGCGATCACGCACGGCGTCATGTTTCTTTCTGCGAAGATCGTAGATCAATTGATCATAAATGGCCGATGCCGTAACACGGAGTTCTTCCTTATATTTCTGCCAATACTTGTTACCTACGAGTACGGCTAAACCCAAAAGGATGCCCATAATCAAGGCGGTGCCGTAATTTTTCCACCAGCTCTTGAGTTTTTCCAGATCTTCCTGTTCAGAATAGGCGCTCAATTTATTTACCCACTTTTTCTCAAAATTCAAACAAGTCTTTGTTTAAGGTGCTTAACGACCGCCGATTGCGGAACCAGAACCTGGTCCTCGCCCTGACGCAAATCCTTGATCGTGATGGATTGCCGCTTGCTTTCCTCTTCTCCCAACAACAAGGCATAACGTGCGCCGCTCCGGTCCGCCCTTTTAAGTTGAGTCTTCAAATTGCCGCCGCCGCAGTTGCAGACTACGCGCAGCCCTTGATCACGCAGTGATTCCGCCAACCTCATGCCCTGTTGGATGACAGCCGACTCTCCAACAATCGCCAGATAAATCTGCGGCTTGGTGTCGTTCACGCTGCTACCCTGTTGCGCCAACAGCTCAACCAGCCGCTCCATCCCCAAGGCAAACCCGGCCGCCGGGGTGGGCTTGCCGCCCAGCATTTCAACAAGGCCGTCGTAGCGGCCGCCTGCACAGACGGTCGCCTGCGATCCCAGACGATCCGTGACCCATTCAAACACGGTGCGGGTGTAATAATCGAGTCCGCGCACCAACCGCGGATTGATATCATAACGCAGATCCGCCCGATCCAGATACTTGCACAGTTGTTCAAAGTGTTTGCGCGAGGCGTCATCGAGATGATCCATCATGCTTGGGGCCTCGTTGATCACTTCTCGCATGGCGGGATTCTTGCTGTCGAGTATACGGAGAGGGTTCCTGTTTAATCGCCGTTGACTGTCCTCGTCAAGGTCGGCGCGTCGGGACTCAAGATAACGTACCAGTTCCTGCCGGTAGCGGGCACGGGACTCCGGGGTTCCGAGAGAATTGATCTGTAAAGACAGGCCCTCAACCGCCAAGGCGTTCCAAAGCCGCGCGGTCAGCAAAATAAGTTCTGCGTCAATATCGGGGCCCGGCATGCCGAACGCCTCCACCCCGATCTGATGAAACTGGCGGTAACGTCCCTTTTGCGGGCGCTCGTGGCGAAACATGGCGCCGGCATACCAAAAGCGTTGCATTTGGTTATGCAACAAGCCGTTCTCAATCCCGGCACGCACGCATCCTGCCGTTCCTTCAGGCCGCAGCGTCAAGCTGTCACCGTTCCTGTCCTCGAAGGTGTACATCTCCTTTTCGACGATATCGGTATCCTGACCTATGGAGCGGGCAAAGAGTTCCGTTTTTTCAAGCACGGGAAAACGTATTTCACGATAGCCATAGGCGTGCAAAACATCACGTGAGACATCTTCAACGCGTTGCCAATGCTCAATGACATCCGGCAACAGGTCATTCATTCCGCGAACGGCCTGTATCACCTTGCTCAATGAAGTAACCTCAGTCTTTTTTCTTGAAAGGAAGGATTATGTACCCGCACCCGGCTTTCTCATCAAATATGGAAATCCGGGGATCGTCCTTGGCGCATGCGAGTATTTTCACAATTAAGATGAAAGAATTTTTTACAAATCAATAATTGATTATTCCGTTTCGATCGTCTCGCCAAGCGTAAAACGCGCCACCTGCCCGCGTTTATGTTTGGCGGCGTCATAATATTCACCGTTAAATTCAATTTTCACCCCTTCGACGTTCCCGAGAAAAACGCTGAAAGGCGCAATTCCCTCCACGGTTACTACACGACCGGCTGGAACCGTCTCGTATAGCAACTTGTTATGTCTGGCGTCGCGTATATCCGCCCAGGAATCCTCTTCTACGGTCAGGACAAGGCGTGCGCGCACCCCTTCCGCTCCCGGATCGGCCCCGGTCGCGGGCGGACTTGTCACCGTATCACCATCGCGTACCGCACTCACACGTCTTTCGGTATCCTCGGATGGTATTCCGGAAGAAACGGCGGGCTGTTCCGCCGTCACCGGCGAGGTCAAGGGAGGCTGCTCTTTCCGGGGCATGGTAGATGTGTTTTCTTGAGGTATCGCCGGTTCGGGTTCAACCAACAACGGGATTTTGTTGTCCGTCTCCACAATCAAGCCAGGGCCAAATTCCTGGACCGCCGCATCATCAATGGTTTTATCACTGCCGATAGTCCCGCCAGCACCGCTCTGATAAGAGGGGGTTAAAGCAACGGCAACCTCCTGGTCCGCCCGTCCGGGTGATTTATCATCCCCTTGCCACCAGATAACGGCCAGACCGATCACCACGCCGGCGACCAGTAACGTGCCCATTTTCATCAGCCGATCATTGCTGCTGATCTCTTGTTTGGGGGCGAGAGCGGTCAGATCGACGGGCTTGGAAGCAACGGGTAGTTTATTGTAGGAAGCCACCGTCTCTTCCGGGGACAGCCCAAGTAACTGCGCATAACTGCGGAGGTAACCGCGCACATAAGTCGGTCCCGGCAGGCTTGCGTAATCATCGTTCTCCATTGCCAGGATATGACGCGCCGAGAGATTTAAAAGCTTTGCTGCATCTTCAACGGGCAAACGCAGATCCGTGCGCGCCTTGCGCAGCATACCGCCTGGACCGGAACGGCTGTGTTGATTCGATCCTTCCATGCTCACCTTGTGCTCTTGCCGAGCCGGCCTTTCCTGAGGAACTTGGCTTCGGGTGAATCGGGAAACTTGCCCTTCAATCGCAAAGCATAGCTGGCTTCTTCGTTCTTGTTGTGCAGCGCGCGCTCAATCTTGACCGCCAGCAACAAGCTCTCGGGCGTATCCTTGGCAACCTCAAAAAACCGTTGTATGAATCCGCGCGCCGCCAGGGTTTTACCCGCGTCATAGTTGATCTGCGCCATGTGATACAACGAACGGGAAAGCTTCGGGTTATATTGCAGCGCACGGCGAAAATACTTCTCTGCGGTCTTCGGTGCGGGCTTTTTCATGAGACACACGCCGGCATTTTCGTAAGCCCTTCCCGGCCTTCCATACAGAGGATTGGAAGCGGCTTTTTCGAACCATGTCACAGCATCGTCCACCTTGCCGCGATCACACAAGAAAGTGCCGTAATTGTTCTGGGCGGCGGGATTTGCTTTTTCCGCACTCAGTGCCTTGCGAAAGAACCGTTCCGCCGCGTCATAATTCTTAAGCCGCCACTGCAGAAGCGCCATCATGTTATTCGCCTGGGAATGATCCGGATCAAGTTCCAAGGCCTTTTTGAGTCTTTCTTCAGCGAATTGCGGCTGGCCCCTACCCAGATAGGTCGCCCCCAACTGAACGTTGGTGTCCACCGCCTTTTGGATTCTTGCCCTCTCAGCCTCGCGCTCCGCGGTGGTCGCACAACCGGAAATCAGTGCGCTCAACAAAACCAACCAGAATTTAAACCATCCGCGCTTCATTGGAAGTTGACCGGGACAGACATCATGCGCTCACGCCGCCGCGTGCGATCTCGGATACGTCCGGCAAGCTGGCCGCACGCGGCATCAATTTTCTCTCCCCGCGTCTTACGCGTGACGGTTATTAAACCCGCCTTGAGAAGCACCTCACGAAAACGATCGATCGACCCCCATGGAGAGCAACGAAAATTCGTTTGCGGAAAAGTATTAAAAGGAATCAAATTGACCTTGGCCGGTACCTTGGAAAGAAGGGCTGTCAGCTCTTGTGCATGCGCCAGGGAATCATTAACACCTGCAAGCATTACGTATTCAAAAGTTATCTTGGCTGCCCTCGACTGCCGCTCCCGCCCATAAGCATAACGTCGACATGCCGCCAGCAGATCATTGATCGGATATTTTTTGTTCAGCGGAACCAACTGGTCGCGCAAGGCGTCATTCGGCGCATGCAATGAGACCGCAAGGCTTACCGCGCAGGTTTTTCGTAATTCGTCAATCATTGGAACGACACCGGCCGTGCTCAGGGTCACACGCCGACGCGATAAACCATAGGCAAAGTCATCCAGCATCAATCGCATCGCCGTCACGACATTGGAAAAATTTAATAACGGCTCGCCCATACCCATCAGCACCACGTTGGAGATAACGCGCCCGCCGTTTGGATTTCCGCCTAGCGCTGCGTTGGCCAGCCATAATTGCGAAATAATCTCGGCAGTATTTAAATTACGACTAAACCCTTGATGCCCCGTGGAACAGAAGGTGCAATTTAGAACACACCCCGCCTGAGACGACACACACAGGGTACCCCGCCCCGTTTCCGGAATAAATACGGTTTCGATACAATTTCCATCATCAAGCCGCAACAGCCATTTGCGCGTGCCGTCGGCAGCCAACTCGTCCTGAATGACGGCGGGCGCACGAATAACGGCAATTTCATGGAGCCGCGCCCGGAAATCCTTACTGAGATTGGTCATGGCGTTGAAATCCGACACGCCGTATTGATGGATCCATTTCAGGAGTTGTGCGGCACGAAAGGGCTTCTCGTCGATCCCGACAATAAATTCCTGCATCGCCCGGCGGTCCAAGCCGAGCAGGTTAATTTTCTCATATGTATTCAAGACAGTCGCTCTCTAACGGGTGCGCGGACATATCTCGCCATTGGAAAAGAAATAGCTTATCTCCGTCTTCGCGGTTTCCGGACTATCCGAGCCGTGCACGGCGTTTTCCTGCACGGTCTTGGCGAAATCCGCACGGATGGTGCCCGGATCAGCCTTGGCGGGGTCGGTGGCACCCATCAGTTCCCGATTCCGGGCGATGGCGTTCTCTCCCTCCAACACCTGAACCACCACCGGACCCGAGGTCATGAATTCGACAAGGTCATTGAAAAAAGGGCGCGATTTGTGGACGGCATAAAAGCCCTCGGCTTGCGCCTTGGTGAGATGCATCATTTTCGCCGCCACAATACGCAGGCCGGCTTTCTCAAAACGATGATAAATTTCCCCAATCAGGTTATTGGCAACCGCGTCGGGTTTAATGATTGAAAGGGTGCGTTCAACCGCCATGTCATCTCCAGCAGATCACAAAGAAAACCATTTAAATCCAGGAAAGTATATTATTTTTTAAGACCGTCGCTTAATGACATATAGTGTAACGTCTTGTACCCATGCAAACAATTCTCTGAACGGTATCCGGCGCGACCGAAGGTGAAATTCCACCGACGGCCTGTCGCGGGGAAAACCCGGAACGCCCTGAAGAAAAAGTGATGCTGCCCCTTGCTGCCAGGGGATCAGAAGGTTAATACAGACAATTAACGCACTGCTCGACGTCTGATCGCCTATTCCCAACGATTATCCTTGACCTGTACCCTGCCCCCTTCAATCCGGACGGGAAAAGTGGTCACCGGCTCATAAGCCGGCGGTGCCAGCACCGCGCCCGTTTTAATGGAAAAGCGCGCGCCGTGCCGAGGACAAACGATCTCTTCGCCTTCGACCTCGCCTCCCGTCAAACTCCCCCCATCGTGGGTGCAGACATCTTCGATGGCATAGTACCGGCCTTCCAGATTAAAGACGGCGATCGCCACATCCTCCGCGTAAACCACCCGGTGACTTCCCGGTGGCAGTTCCTCCACCGCGGCGACATCTATCCAGTCAGCCATTGCGCTCCCTTCGTTTTTTGGCCTGCGCCAAGCCCCGGCATCTACCCAAGATAGTCAAGCCTATTGATTGTAACTGGCGTGGTTACGGGATTGGAAAAATACTACAGCATTCCGGTTTGCAACTTAGCGGCCTCGGACATTTTTTCGGGTGTCCAGGGTGGATCCCAGACTACTTCCACGTGGGCGTCGCTGACGCCGGGCACACCTTTGACCACGCCCTCAACCGTCCCCGGAAAAGTCTGGGCCACCGGGCAGCCGGGCGAGGTCAGGGTCATCTCGATGTTCACGACGCCCTGCTCATCGACGTCCAGTTTGTATATCAAACCCAATTCATAAATATTGACCGGAATTTCAGGATCGTAAACGGTCTTCAAGGCATCGATGACCTGATCTTCTAGTCCATGCGATTTATCTTGTGTCTGGTCAGTGGTCGGTTTTTTGGGATCAAGGTCCATGATAATGTTCCTGTTCAAACGATATTTTATTCCGTACAAACCGTCTCTTGCTTGTTCTCCAAGGCCGCTTGCAGGGTATGCCAGGCAAGGGTGGCGCACTTTACCCGGGAAGGATAATCGCGCACACCCGACAACACCTTTAATTTTCCAAGCTCGCCCACTTCGCCTTCCTGAGTCAGCAGGTTGTGGACACCCCGGAACAAGGCCTCCGCTTCCTTCAGGGTTTTTCCCTTAATACTTTCCGTCATGAGCGAACAGGATGCCGTGGAGATGGCGCAACCGGCGCCTTCGAAACCCACGTCCTTGATAACACCGTCCTCGACCGTAAGATTGACGGTGAATTCGTCGCCGCACAGGGGATTGTATCCATAGGCATGGCGGTTGGCGCCCTCGGGCTTTCTCTGAAAATTACGGGGCTTGCGGTTATGGTCGAGGATCATTTGCTCATACAGGGCGCGTAGATCAGACATCAGTTAAACACCTCCTTAACCTTGTAGATTCCCTCAATCAACGCATCGATATCCCTTCGCGTGTTATACAACGCAAAAGACGCCCGTACCGTGGCCGGCACACAGTAATGCCGCATCACCGGCATGGCGCAATGATGACCGGCACGGATGGCGACGCCCTGGTGGTCCAGGATCGTGCCGACGTCGTGCGGATGGATTCGTTCTAGCTCAAACGACATAATGCTCGCCTTTTCGGCGGCGGTACCGATAATGCGCATGCCGGGCACCTCGGCGGCGGCCTCGGTCGCATAAGCCAGAAGTTCGCTCTCATGGGTGGCGATCGCCTCCAAACCCAGCTTGGTCACGTAATCAATCGCCGCACCCAATCCGACAGCCCCGGCGATGTGCGGCGTGCCGGCCTCAAATTTATAAGGCAAATCGTTATACACGGTGTTGTCGAAGGCGACGTACTTGATCATCTCGCCGCCGCCCTGATAGGGCGGCATGGCATCAAGGTGCGCTTCCTTGCCGTACAGAACGCCGATGCCCGTCGGGCCATATAGCTTGTGGCCGGACATGACGTAGAAATCACAGCCCAGCTCCTGTACATCCACCTTGAGGTGGGGCACGGCCTGGGCCCCGTCGACCAGGACGACGGCGCCGACGGCATGGGCCTGCTCG
>WGFP01000044.1 GCA_015492195.1 Acidiferrobacterales bacterium | reverse complement strand
CCCTTTAAGTCTTTGACGGAATTTATCTTTTTTCGGAACCAGCCGCCCATCTGCACGCCGGTGTTGCCCATGGGAAACGGCACCAGGTTGTAGGGCCCGTAAAGCTCCTGCCAAAGTTTGATCCCGCCACCGCCGTAGAACCAGGCATTCATCCCCTGGGCGTTTAGGCCGAAGGGCACGGCAGTAAAAAACTGGGCTGCCGGGATCTTGCCGGCCCAGTAATACGCCGCGCCGTGCCCCATCTGCACCGTCCCTTGCGAGACGGCATCGAAGGTTTGCAACGGCGGGACGAGCTGACCACCGGCGAACACCTGAATGTTCAAGCGGCCGCCGCTGATCGCTTTCACCTCTTTGGCGAACCGTTCCACGCCCTCCTGGAACACCGGAAAGTTGGGCGGCCAGGTGGTGACCATCTTCCAGTTGAATTTTTTGGCGGCGCCGGCGGGTGTGGCGATGATACTAGCGCCCGCAACCGCCGCACCGGCACCGGCGATGTTCTTGATGAATTTACGTCTTTGCATGGCGGCTCCCGGAATTTTTGGCGTTAAATTATTTTGTACCCTTGAACGTTGTCAAACTTGCATTAATTTTGGAGTGACGAGCCGAATCTCACAGTTTACTGAATTCTATATTGTCCGCCTACCGTATAAGCGCTAGTGCAGCATGGCCTTGACGACCGCACTCCAGGCCAGCGCCAGATTGGTACGGTCATAGCCGCCTCCGCCCATGGCGATGAGTCGTCCCTGACAACATTCATCGGCGATGGTGCACAGTCTGCGGGCGGCGTGGCCATGGGCCTTGGGTGTGTACTGCAAGTGCGTGATGGGATCACCGGCAATGCTGTCGGCCCCGGCCTGCAGCAGGATGATCTCGGGTCGGCCCGCGCGCACGAATTCCTCGACCTCGGGCCAGATACGGTGGAATGCGGCATCATCGGCGCCCGGTTCCATGGGGATGTTGAGTTTGCTGCCTTTAGCCTCGCCCTTGCCGGTCTCGTCGGTGCTACCGGTGCCGGGATAAAGGTAGCGGCCGTCTTCGTGGATGTCCGCGATGATTAAATCGGGGTCGTCCTCGAATTCATAGAAGACACCGTCGCCGTGGTGGGCGTCGATGTCCACGTAGGCCACGCGCCGGATGCCGTGACGTTTGCGCAGGGTTTCGATCAGCACGCCGATGTCATTGAAGACGCAGAACCCGGCCGCGGCGTCGCGGCGTGCATGGTGCAGGCCGGCGATGGGCACAAAGACGCGTCGGAATTCGCCATGGAGGACGGCCTCAAGGGCGTCCAACACGGAACCGACAATATAGGAGCCCGCCTCAAAGATGCCCTTGAAGGCGGGCGTATCATGGTAGGGGTCCAGGTAACCGCCGCCGGTTTCGGACCGGCGTTTGACGAATTCGATATAGGCGCGGGTGTGGAACAGGGCCAGATCCTTCTCCGTACACCGCACCGGTATCCCGACGTTCACCCGTTTATCCAGACCCTGCTTGACGGCCTCCCGCCAGAAGGCATCGAGGCGGTCCGGCCCGAAGGGGTGGCCCTCCCCGAAACCGTAGGCGGCCAGTGCCTCGCCGCGGTAGACGCGTACGCTCATCGCGCAATTATAGCGACACAAAACGGGATTAAGACAAACGCGGTCGCGCGCTCAGACCGGCGCCACGTCGGACGGCAGCGGTTGCGACTCGAAGATGTCCTTGTAGCTGTAATAGGTTCCAATGACGAAGACGGGGATGATTAAAAGACCAAAGCTCAAGACCAAGGCGTAACCCAGCCAGGGCAAGGCGCTGAACACGGACTCAATCACCGCATAGGGAATGACGAATGCCGTGGTAAAGACGGCCAGCGGCCAGGCATTTCTGAGGCAGGCGGAAAAGCTGTCGGCGATGGCCGACATAGGGTCGTGATTGCCGAGCATCGTGAGATGGACGATGTAAAAAAGCCCCATGACCAACAGCACGTACAGCACCGACACCGCCAGCATTCCAAGAAGGACGGAAACACTCGGTGTGGCTCCCAGGTTGGTTACGGTTAATCCGGAGACGATAAAGCCGCCGACCAGAAAGTACTCCACGATTTTTACCACCATGGCCAAACCGAGCGTCAGGATACAGACCACCACGACCACGAGCACCTTTTCCTGGCTGGTGAAGGCCTGAAACAGCAACCGCACGGGTTTGAGCGCATGCGCAAGCAGGGCATCACGCCGGTTCGAGCCGACGTCCGCCTCGGGCGACGGGGACGTCTCATTCGCGATGGCGCCGTTTGCAGCGGGCCGCTCCATGGAGCGTGCGGTCAGCAGGGCCCCCGCCAGCATCAGGGGCGTGATAAGAATCAACACAAGGTCCCCCATAAACGGGATCTGCTTGAGCAACAGCGCGACCACGACATAAATCAACGTCATACCGAGCCACGGTACGGGCTGTTTTCTAAAGAGGCGCCAGGCGGAGGCGATCCAGGTAATGGCCTGATTTATCGTTGTTTTATGTGCGTACATGGGTCATGCCCGACCGTGCAGGTTTGATCCTAGCCATGCTCGAGTTTTTTGCTCCCCCCCGGTTTTTGAGCGAAGGTCTCCGGCCACAGGTCGCGGATATAATACTCGTTATCGATCCGGTTTATAAGAATACGTTTGAAGACCTCGGGATCTTTGGTGTGGGTGATTTCGCCCGGCCGCGGGAAGTGCATGTCGTAGAGTCGCGAAAGCCAGAAACGCAGGGCGGCGGCACGCAGCATGGCCGGCCACGCGTCGCGTTCGACGGCGGTTATGGGACGGATATTTTGATAGGCCTTGAGCAGGGAACGCGTCAGTCGCTCGTCCAGTGCGCCGTCCGCCGCATTGCACCAGTCGTTGGCCGTGACGGCGACGTCGAACAGCAATATATCGGTGCAGGCGTAATAAAAATCGATGAGTCCGCCCAGCTTGTCTCCCTCGAACAGCACGTTGTCGCGGAATAGATCGGCGTGCACGATGCCGCGCGGCAGATCGAATGACCGATACCGTGACTGGAAATGCAGTTCCTCTTTTAGAAGCGCGGCGTCTTCGCTGCTCAAGCGCTCAAACAGGGCGCCCGCCGTCTGTTTCCACCACCGGGGACCGCGGTCATTCTCGCGACTTTGGGGAAACCCCTGTCCCGCCAGGTGCAGCCTGGCGAGCACCTCGCCGACGGCGGCGCAGTGGATCGGCTTCGGGTGATCGAGCGATCGGCCGGGGAGGCGCTGGACCAGTGCCGCCGGTTTGCCCTTGAGTTCGCCGAGATAATTGCCGGCCTTGTTCCTGGCCGGATGGGCGCAGGGGATCCGGTGTTCGGCAAGATAGGCCATGAGGTCGAGGAAAAAGGGCAGTTCCGTCGCGGGCAGTTTTTCAAAGATCGTGAGGACGTATTCCCCCCCGGAGGTCGTGACGTAGTAATTGGTATTCTCGATGCCCGACGTGATGCCGGCGAATTTCCGCAATTCGCCTATGGAATATCCGGCGAGAAATTCCTCAAGTTCCCCTTTACTGATGCTCGTGTAAACGGACATGAAGTACTTGGATATTAAAAACGTTTGATGACCCACATGGGGATAGTGATATTCGGTTCCAGGGCGCTGCGGCGGAATTTCCCGTCTCCCTCATAATCAATTAAATAATATGGTTTGCCCTTGGCGGGAATCACCTTGATCATGTAGAGCACGCCGTTTAAGCGATATTCCTCATGGATGGCGTCGCCCTTCGTGGTGATGGTGATCTCGGGTTCCAACTCCTGGGCCGCCTCATCCGGCGCCGACGGCGGATTGTAATGCTCCGGCAACGGCGGCGGCTCCGGAACCACCGGCTTTGATGCCCCCGGCTTGCCGGACTTGCCCTTGTTGGTTTCAGCGATAGCGGCGTTCCACGGCATGATCATGGAGAGCGCAAGACACATTAATAATGAAAAAAAACGCATCCTTCTTGTTTATATCCTGTTGCGGTGGACGGGTTGTCCGTTCAGGTACGCGGGGTTAGAGGTTCAGCTTGATTTCCTTTTCCTCTGCCGAGGGCTCGAATCCGCTGCGTTCATAATAGCGGAATATGGCGTCAATGACCTCCTGGGCGTTGTCGGCCACGACGAAGAGATCCAAATCTTCCTTGCCGATGACGCCTTCGGTGATCAGCGTTTTTTTAAACCAATCGATCAAGCCGGCCCAGAATGGACTGTGTACCAGAATAATGGGCATGCGTACACTCTTGCCGGTCTGGATCAGCGTCAATGCCTCGATGACTTCATCGAGCGTGCCGAAACCGCCGGGCATGACGACGTAGGCCTTGGCGTATTTCACGAACATGACCTTGCGGGCGAAGAAGTGCTGAAAGCTCAGGCTGACGTCCTGATAGTCATTGGCGATTTGTTCATGCGGCAGCATGATGTTGAGACCGACGCTTGGGGATTTGCCGGCGAAGGCGCCCTTGTTGGCCGCCTCCATGAGCCCCGGTCCGCCGCCCGAAACCACGGCGAAGCCGGCGTCGGAAAGCTTGCGCGCGATTTCCTCGGTCAGGGCATAATAGGGATGGCCGGGCGGCGTGCGCGCGGAACCGAAAATGCTGACCGAGGGTTGAATCTGCGAGAGTCGCTCGAAGCCCGCGACAAATTCTGCCATGATCTGAAAAATCTTCCAGGACTCACGCGACATGATGCCGGAAGGCGTGACGGCGACACGAAAATTGGATGACGTATCAACAGGTTCCTGTGGTGGCGGTTTTTTCTGTTTCATATACGTCTTTTAGCATAAATTCGCCCGCAGCGAGGAGTGGCGCAGAGGCGTTTCGCTTATGGGGCGAGTTAAATATTTTGGTGGCCGAAAACCGTTCGTTGTCTGCGCAACACCGTTAAATATGCGATACACACGATGAGCCGTAAAAAGTCCAACCCAAAAAAATCCACCCGTACGCGTAAAAAGGGAAACACCCGGGATAAACCCCTGATCCTGGTGGACGGCTCATCTTATCTATACCGGGCATATCATGCCATGCCCCACTTCAGCACTTCGCGGGGCGAGGCCACGGGCGCGGTTTACGGCATAACCAACATGCTGCGCAAGTTGCTTTCCGAATACGATCCCCGGTACATCGCCGTGGTGTTCGATGCGCCGGGCAAAACCTTTCGTGATGAGATCTATGCCGACTACAAGGCCAACCGTCCGCCCATGCCGGATGAGTTGAGCGGCCAGATTGAAACCGCCCATGCCGTTGTCCGGGCGATGGGTTTGCCCCTGTTGGAAATTGAAGGCGTTGAGGCCGATGACGTCATCGGCACCCTGGCCGCCCGGGCAACCAAGGCGCGCATGGATACGCTTATTTCCACCGGCGACAAGGATCTGGCACAACTGGTCAACGATCACGTCACCCTGATTAACACCATGAGCAACACCGTGTATGACCGGCAGGGCGTGATGGATAAATTCGGCGTGCCGCCGGAACGCATCGTTGATTTTCTCGCCCTGGTCGGGGATGCCGTGGACAATATCCCCGGCGTGCCCGGCGTCGGCCCCAAGACCGCCGCCAAATGGTTGCAGCAATACGGGTCGCTGGAAAAGATCAAGGCGCACGCCGATGAGATCGGCGGAAAGGTGGGAGAGAGCCTTCGGAACTCGCTTGCCCAATTGCCGCGCTCGCGTGAGTTGGCGACCATCAAGTGCAATGT
>WGFP01000043.1 GCA_015492195.1 Acidiferrobacterales bacterium | reverse complement strand
GTCCAATATTCCCCACTGCTGCCTCCCGTAGGAGTCTGGGCCGTGTCTCAGTCCCAGTGTGGCTGATCGTCCTCTCAGACCAGCTACGGATCGTCGCCTTGGTAGGCCGTTACCCCACCAACAAGCTAATCCGACGCGGGCTCATCCAATAGCGGCCGAAGCCTTTCCCCCGTAGGGCGTATGCGGTATTAGCCCGAGTTTCCCCGGGTTGTCCCCCGCTACTGGGTAGATTCCTACGCGTTACGCACCCGTCCGCCACTCGCCGCCAGGGAGCAAGCTCCCCGCGCTGCCGTTCGACTTGCATGTGTTAAGCATGCCGCCAGCGTTCAATCTGAGCCAGGATCAAACTCTCCACTTTAAATTGCTTATGTCCTGATTAAAGGACAAAAAACTTCATGACCGATTGTGATCCGCCCCCGAAGGGGGCGAGCCATGTCTCGGTCACCTTTCATGGATGACCAAGGCTCGACAAAAGCGCCCACACACATTACTTGATCTCAAATTGTTAAAGAACCAAATCCGACACCGGACGTGCCGGACCAAAGGCGGCGCATTATACGCGCTTGCGCCTAAGCGTCAAAACATAATTTTAGCAATTTACGCCATACGGACAAAGCCACGGCAACCAGGGAATTTCAGGGGAAACCGGACAATTCGCGGCGCCAAAAACTGCCTGCTTTGGGGGCTTGGTAGCGGACAGGGCTAAAAATAGGTCTTTTAAGCGTCTTTTCGCACCACCCGGACGCGCGCGAATTTACGTTTCCCCACCTGAAAAATATGGGTCTTTCCCGCGGAAATCTCAAGGGTGGGATCAACAGCCCGCTCCCCATCAATCCGCACCCCCCCCTGCTTAATGAGCCGCATGGCCTCAGAGGTGCTGCTGGTCAATCCGGAGCCTTTAAGTACGTGGGAAATGGACATGCTGCCGGTCGCTGAAGGCAGCTCCCTCTCAGGGATGTCCTGCGGCATTTCGCCCCGCTGGAACCGCGCCACGAAGGCCGCGTGGGCCGCCTCGGCGGCCTTGTCCCCATGGAACCGGGCCACGATCTCCATGGCCAAGCGCACCTTGATGTCCCGGGGGTTGAGGCCCTGGTCCACTTCCCGACGCCATTTTTCGATAGTGTGCATGTCTTCAAAGGATAGAAGCTCCAGATAACGCCACATCATGCCATCCGAAATGGACATCAGCTTGCCGAACATCTCGTCGGGCGGCTCGTTGATGCCGATGTAGTTGCCCAGGGACTTGGACATCTTGTTGACCCCGTCGGTCCCCTCCAGGATGGGCAGCGTGAAAACGATCTGCGGCGGTTGGCCGTGGTGTTTCTGCAACTCACGCCCGACCAGCATGTTGAATTTCTGGTCGGTTCCGCCCAGCTCGACATCGGCCTTGAGGGCCACGGAATCGTAGCCCTGTACCAACGGATAGAGAAATTCGTGGATGGCGATGGGTTGGCCCGAGGTATAACGCTGACGAAAATCGTCCCGCTCCAACATACGGGCCACCGTGTGCTTGCTTGCGAGGTGGATCATGTCGGCGGCATTCATTTCACCCATCCAGCTGGAATTGAACATCACCAGCGTCTTTTCCGGATCAAGGATTTTGAAGATCTGCTGTTCATACGTTCTTGCATTCTCGATGACCTCATCCCGCGTCAGCGGCGGACGGGTGGCGTTCTTGCCGGTGGGATCGCCGATCATGCCGGTAAAGTCGCCTATCAAAAACACCACCTCGTGTCCCAGATCCTGGAACTGGCGCAACTTGTTGATCAGCACCGTGTGACCAAGGTGGAGATCCGGCGCGGTGGGGTCGAAACCGGCCTTGACGCGCAGCCGTTTGCCGGATTTCAGCCGCTCGGCCAGTTCCGACTCCAACAATATTTCCTCTGTGCCACGCGTAAGCAGGGAAAGCGCCAAATCTGTATTGGTCATGAATTCTTCTAAAGGCCTCATCAAATTAAGGGGGCTATATCTACCGAGTCGAAGGGTATCATCCCACTGCGGGGACGTGCCAGCAGGCGATTTCCCCGTCAATTCAATGTAGGTGGCGGCATGAAAGGGCGTACATTTCCCCCATCGGTCAAGGGAAAAACCGGCAATTCTTTGACCTTAACCCCGTGACAAAGCTACATTTAGACTAAACTTAAAGCACAATCACAACTTTCAGGCCGTATGCGCTTCATTTCTAAACTGATACGCCGCGTCACACATCACGCGGCCGGTGACAGTGTTGTCGCACCGGGCATGCATCGCCTTTGGCAAACGCCGGAGAAAAGGCGCCTCAAGCACTACGTATGGGTGCTGGGGCTGGCGGCGTTTCTGACTTCCGTGACCATCGCCTCGATCCCCTCGCGCGAATCCGTCGCCCCCGACGGGACAAACGGCCTGCGCGCCTCGCCGCCGCCGCAGACCGTGGCGCTTGCCGGAAAATCCGGTGACATCACCCTGGCGCATGTTCGACCCGCGGATATCAATGGAGAAACCACAGACGATATAACCCAAGGCCGGTCCGATGCCGGTGCGGTCAACGAAAACTGGCGTGAAACCACCGTACGACGCGGTGATACGCTCTCCGGAATCCTGCGGCGCGAAGGCCTTTTCAGCAGCGGCATCGACTGGGTCGTCCGGACAAATCCCGACGCCAGGGCCCTTTACCGCCTGATACCGGGAAACAAGTTAAAAATACGAACCGACGACCTCGGACGCATTCAGGAACTGGTTTATCACGTCAATAAAAATGAAACCCTGCACTTAAAACGCGAGGCTGACGGCTTCGACGTTTCCGTCAAGACGCGGCTTCTTGAAACCCGGCTCGCCTACGTCACCGGCAGCATTGAAACCTCCCTGTTTCAGGACGGGCAGATCGCGGGCCTGTCCAACGCGCTGATCATGAAGCTCGTCGAGATCTTCGGGTGGGACATCGATTTCGCGTTGGACTTGCGGCGGGGTGACAGCTTTTCCGTCATTTATGAAGAAAAATACTGGCAGGGGCAAAAGGTCGCCGACGGTCGGATTCTTGCCGCCGAGTTTGTAAACCGGGGGCGGGTCTACCGCGCGATCGCGTACCGCAACGCCAAGGGTTACACCGCATATTACACGCCGTCCGGCAAGAGCGTGCGCCGGCAGTTTCTACGCACGCCTGTGGTGTTCAGCCGCATCAGCTCCCGGTACTCCAAGGGTCGCTTCCATCCGGTCCTGAAGCGCTGGCGGGCCCATAAGGGGGTGGATTACGCGGCGCGGACGGGGACGCCCGTGCGCGCCACCGCCGAGGGACGGGTGGTTTTCAAAGGTTGGAAGGGCGGTTACGGCAAAACGATTATCATCAAACACGGCGGAACCTTCAGTACCCTTTACGCCCATCAATCCCGTTTCAAGAGAAACATTCGTGTCGGCAGCCTGGTGCAGCAGGGTCAGATCATAGGTTACGTCGGCAAAACGGGCTTGGTCACGGGCCCCCACCTGCATTATGAATTCCGGGTAAACGGCATCCACCGAAATCCCTTGACGTTCCGGTTCCCGGCGGCAAAACCGATCTCGGCAAAATACCGGCAGGACTTTCAGAGAGAGGCGCGGCTTTGGAGCGCCAAACTCGACTTTATTAGCCGTAATATTCTGGTGGCAAGTAGCAAGTAGCAAGTAGCAAGTAGCAAGTAGCAAGTAGCAAGTAGCAAGTAGCAAGTAGCAAGTAAGGCTGGCGTTACCCTAATCCGGTGTCAAGTATGTTGGCTCAACGCCGCGGGACTATGGGTGTATTCCCTTGCAACTTGAGACTTGCTGCTTGAAACTTGGGTTATGTATTACATCGGCCTCATGTCGGGAACCAGCGTCGACGGCATTGATGCCGTGGTGGTTTCCATTCCGGCTGAGCACAAACTCTCCATCAAGGCGACGCACCATCATCCCTTTAAACCGCAACTGCGGGAGCAAATCCATGCATTGATCCAGGCGGGTGACGGCGAGCCCGAACGTATCAATGAGCTGGATGTCGCATTGGGGGAGTGCTTTGGTGAGGCGGCGAATGAGG
>WGFP01000042.1 GCA_015492195.1 Acidiferrobacterales bacterium | reverse complement strand
GGAGATCTTGAGCGAACATACCTGCCAGGGCTGGCTCGAAGGCTATCTGCTTACCGGACGCCACGGGCTGTTCTCGTGCTACGAGGCCTTTATCCATATCGTCGCCTCCATGTTCAACCAGCATGCCAAGTGGCTCAAGGTGACTAGCCAGGAAATCCCCTGGCGGCGCCCCATCGCCTCGCTTAACTATCTGCTGACGTCCCATGTCTGGCGCCAGGACCACAACGGCTTCTCCCATCAGGACCCGGGCTTCATCGACCACGTGGTGAATAAGAAGGCCGACATCATCCGGGTTTATCTCCCGCCGGACGCCAACTGCCTGCTGTATATCACGGACAAATGCCTGCGCAGCCGCGATTTTGTCAACGTCATCGTCGCGGGTAAACAGCCTCAGCCTCAGTGGCTGGACATGGAGGCCGCCATCAAGCACTGCACCGCGGGCATCGGCATCTGGGCGTGGGCCAGCAACGATCAGGGCTCGGAGCCCGACGTGGTCATGGCCTGCGCCGGCGATGTGCCGACCATCGAAACCCTGGCGGCCGTTGAACTGCTTCGTCAACACGTGCCGGAACTGAAGATCAGGGTGATCAACGTGGTGAACCTGATGACGCTTCAGTCCCAGGAAGAACATCCCCACGGTCTGTCTAATAAAGAATTCGACACCCTGTTTACCACCGATAAGCCCATCATCTTCGCCTACCATGGTTACCCGTGGCTGATCCACCGCCTCACCTACCGCCGGACCAACCACAAAAACCTCCACGTGCGCGGGTACAAGGAAGAGGGCACCACCACCACGCCGTTTGACATGGCGGTGCGCAACGACCTGGACCGCTTCCACTTAATGGGGGATGTGATCGACCGGGTGCCGAAGCTCGGCAATATCGCGGCGTATACCAAACAGCTTATCCGCGACAAGCTGATTGAGCACAGGCAATACATTACCGAGTACGGCGAAGACATGCCGGAAATTACCCAATGGGTATGGAAAGGGACCGAAAAGCAAGGAACCAAGCGGCCATGAGGCAGCCGCCGGACCGGGTCCGTTTTGTGGCGCGTTTCGTGTTCGCCGGTCGCGACGTCTCAATGCAATGTGACGCAGAGTGCCACGAACCCGTGGACCGCCTGGTCAGAACCCAACGCAGGGAGCGGTAAATGTTACAGACCGTCGACGTCGGCAAGCGATCGATCGATGCCTATCGTGAGGTCGCACCCGACGCAATCTTGGACAAAGGGCTTGACTTGTACCTTAGTCACAGGTGTCCAATATTTATGTTCTAGGGCGGTCACCAGGGACGGATGCCTGCCTATGGAACAAGGAGGTGTGCCATGAAACAGGAGCAACGATGGCAAGACTGGACAAACCTGTTGTTTGGCGTGTGGCTCGTTCTGGCGCCGTTCTTCGGTATCGGCGTCCTCAACGACGCGGCGGCGTGGAACTTCTACATTTCCGGGACGGCAGTCGCGGTTTTTGCGATCGCGGCACTCATCCGCCCGCAGGTGTGGGAGGAATACGTCAACCTGTTCGTAGGAATCTGGTTGATCCTCGCGCCGTTTGTCCTGGGCTTCACGGATCAGCCCGGCCCCATGTGGAATCAGATCATAGTGGGCCTGTTGGTCGGCGGTGACGCCCTGTGGGCCGCGCTGCAATCACCGCCGAAACGAAAAACGGCGTAACCAGCCTTGTTCACACAGCAGTGGCGGCAACGGCCAATCATCCCCCCTGGTCGTTGCCGTTTTTTATACTGAATTTTTGCCATAACTCATGGCGCAGAAAAGTTTACAGCGCGTCGGGGCAATGTCGTAGTCGGATTAAAAACAGGCATGTTGTCCGGTTATTTTTACCGGGTTTCTGAAAAAATTCGTTCTCAGAAACCCGACCAGATCAAATGAGGATAGTGATGGAATGGCTTGCCGGAAACTGGTTTTGGGTCTTGATCGGATTGGCGTTTATCGGAATGCATCTGTTTGGTCATCGAGGCCGCGGTAGGCGCGGTAGCCACGGCAAGCACGACGGCCATGATAAGCACGGTGCCCACGGTTGCTGCGGCGGCGGGCACTCGCATTCTGATAAAGGTACTTCGGAAGAACCGCGGAGGCGCCACCATTAAGCGTTTTCGGTTATTGAAAAAACGGCGACAGAGGTTTTGCTTTGATATTTTCCGGCGGTGTTTCTCTGGATCAACCGCTTCCCCTGATTTGTCATCTTGGCCTTCCTGCATTCCCACGGGTCGCCTCACCTTTAACGTCCCGCCCATTGCCTGAGGGATATCGTCGGGCATTTGGGTTCTGATTTACTGAATTTCTTGGGCAAGGCATCTTTGCTTTGCTAGGCTTGGATTTTTGGCAGCAACATAGGCGGGTGACGGTTTTGGTACGGTGATCCCGGGAAATTCCTGAGATCTTCCCTTTATGTTGACCTGTGTGTAACGCGCAACTTTTACACTGTTTACAGCCTCAGTAGTTTTTTACTGTAATGGAGATATGCATGTGAGCAAGTCAATTTATCTGTTGTTGATACTACCGGTGGGTTTATTGTTGACCGCATGTGGTGAGCAACAAACACCGTCCCGTGCGGCCAAGACCCAAGGCAGCATGCAGCATCCGATTCCGAAGATCACGGAACCCCCCAAGCGGGACTATGGCTTTTCCGACGTCGTACAGGGCGGGAAGCTGTTCCGACAAAATTGCGCCGCCTGCCATGGCCAACTGGCGCAGGGTAACCCGCAATGGCGACAGCCGGGCGTGTCTGGAAAATCCGCGGCCCCGCCCTTAAACGGCACGGGCCATACCTGGCATCATCCCAAAGCGGGGCTTAAACACACGATCAAGCAAGGCACCATCAGGACGGGCGGAAGCATGCCGCCGTGGAAGGATAAGCTCACGGACGCACAGATCGAACAAATCATCGCCTGGATGCAGTCTCACTGGCCGGATGAAATCTACGCTGCCTGGTTGGAAACGGATAAGAAGGCCCGCAAAAGCAGGCCGGCGCGCTGAAACGTCAGGGATGCAGTTGCAGTCTGAGCTGGAGATCACCGTTGTTATTAACAGTGCGGATGGCGGACGGTTTCTGATTTTTGCTCTTCTTTAAACGTGATGAGATGATGAGATTTGCATGATAAAGCGAATTACAAAAAGAGCAACGGCGTGTAGGTTCACGGCGTTGGTCGGGATTGTATTTGCTTTGTCGGTTGGGCCTGCATATTCTTCGGAGGTCAACGAACTTATGGCCTCTATTGGATTAGCGCGGATTCAGAGAGTAATATTTGCACCGGACTTTACGTTAACGAACCTTAAAAATAAAAAGGTTAGCTTGAGAGACTATCGGGGCAAGGTCGTTCTCCTAAATTTTATGGATACCGGATGTCACTGGTGCCGCAAGGAGATGCCTCATTTGCAGAAGCTTTACGATCAATTCAAAGACAAGGAATTTGTTATCGTAGTTGTTTTTACCGACCGGGAAGGAGCGGATGTAGTGGCGCCTTTTATTAAGAAATCCGAATATACCTTTTCGATCAATTCCGGACTGGTGGATCCAACCGGGGAAGTGAGCTATATGTACGGCATTACCGGAACGCCCACCTCATTTATACTCGGTAGGGAAGGGGAGATAGTCGGTTGGGGACTCGGCTATCGGGATTGGTCCCGCAAGGAAGCCCGCGACTTAATTGAAAAATTGCTTATGTCTAAAAACTGAAATTTGTTTTTCGCCTCCCTTTTTTCTCAATCTTTACGAAGCAGGTTTGTTTCCAGCTCATACAGCCATTCCGGGGTGGTGGAAAAATACCGATTGAGATCGCTTATCGATCCGAACAACAACAGCATGCCGACGCCCAGCAAAAAGACGGCGCTTACGAGTTCAATGATACGACCATGGCGGTTGATTGCTTTTAATAATCCGGTGGCACGGCTTAATACCACGGCGGTGAGCAGGAACGGTATTGCCAAACCCAGCGAATACGCAAACAAAAGACCGGCAGATTTCATGACCGCAAGACCGACATCCGACCCATAGGCCGACCCGGCGGCCAGAGTGAGAATGGCGCCCAATAAGGGTCCGATGCAGGGCGTCCAGCCGGCGGCGAAGCTCATGCCCACTACGCCTGAACGAACAAAACCGGGAGTGTTGCCGTGTTTAGTTTGGAGGCGACGTTCGGGAAGGATAAGTTCATCCAGCTTCCGGTCAACCAAGACAAGCGGCCTGTACAAGGACGGTACCGCCGTCAATTTGGCCGCTCCCCACTTTAGTATTCTGGACATGTGTAATCCCAGAATAATGAGAAGTACGCCGCCGACCTTCATGAATATGTCTGCGAGGTCGATGCGAATGAACGAACCGAATACCAGGCCCATTGACGCACCGATTAACACGAATACCAGTGAAAATCCGGCGACAAACAACAGCGCATGCCCGAGCAATTGGTAACGTGATACGTTTCCCTCTCCGCTGGCCGTGATGCCGGTGAGGTAGCCGAGGTATACCGGCATCAGCGGCAATACACACGGGGATACGAATGACAACAGGCCGGCCAACACGGCGAGGGTGACGGTGATATTTTCTACTCCCATGAATTAAGCTCTTTTCATGGTATTTGTTTGTGCTGCCTTAGCGCTTGGCCCAACCGTCTGACGGAGAACAAATATATGCTCGAGTTCTTCACCATCAGTCTTCCCGGAACGATCTTTCTGCATACCGTTGTTTTCCCATGCCGCACTGGTGTTTCTCATTGCATTGACCATCTGCCAAGCGCCGATCGCGGCGAGCAGAAAACAACGTGCCGCTCCCTGGGGGTATCGGGCATGGGGTATATATAATCGAAGATAAAGATATACGTTAGACACAGGTCAAGTCTAGGGGGTCAGTGTTTTTTATTTATCGAAACGCTTTGTTTGTCGGCAAATGCGCAGAAAACCCATCTCAAAATACCATCCAGCCCCCCGGCGCCCTGGAACAAACGCAGAGATCGCAAAGGTCGCGGGCGGTCGCTTGCGGCTTCCTCGGCAACTGCTCCTTGCGTTGCTCTACCTCCTTCATCCCTGGAGTCGTGTCTCCCGCGACATTCGCACATCCCTGTGCATTGCAGGATGCGCCAGAGCGACCCTTGGCGTGCTTGGCGTTGTTTCCGGGGCATGGGAGGCTTGGTTCGACAATATCTAATTTTGGAAGACAG
>WGFP01000041.1 GCA_015492195.1 Acidiferrobacterales bacterium | reverse complement strand
GATAACCTCGAAGGGAATCTGCAGGCGCGCCAACAGCTCCCGGCGGTAGGGCGATGACGAGGCGAGAATCAGTTTCATAATATCGTTTGACGCGAAGGCGCAAAGGCGCAAAGAAATGTAGAAACTGAGGATGATTCCCTTTTTATTGCACGAAACGCCATTCCATTTTTTCCTTTGCGACTTCGCGTCTTTGCGTCAAAAGTTAATAAAACTTATTCAATCTCCACCAGCGCTTCGTCCGGATTCACGCTGTCGCCTTTGTCGACATTGACGGCCGTGACGGTGCCGGCGACCGGTGCCGGGACCTCGTTTTCCATTTTCATCGCCTCAATCACCAGAATCGGATCGCCGGCATCCACCTTGTCGCCCGTTTTGACAAGGACCTCCACGACGGTGCCCGGCATGGAACTGGTGACATGGCCTTCGCGGCTCGCCTTCGGCCGTTTCGATCCCTTTGAGGCGCGTTTGGTGTCGACCATGGCGCTCTCCGTCGGAACGGTCTCAGTGAGGTTCTCAATGAGAATCTCTTCGGGCACGCCGTCGACGCTGACGTAAAACGGACGGCGTTCTTCCGTCTTATGGCCGGCGCCGGTCACGCGGATATGATACGTTTCCCCATGTAACGTGACATTAAAGTCAGTGGGCGCAAGCGGCGGCAAGCCACCGGGCTGGGCTTCCGGAGCGGGTTGCAGTTCTTCCGGTTTCAATGTGCCGGCGGCGCGTTCTTCCAGGAACTTGCGCCCGACCTCCGGGAACATGGCGTAGGTCAGCACGTCTTCCTCGGATTTTGCCAGCTCGCCGATTTCCTCTCGCAACCGTTGCATCTCGGGGTTCAGTTTGTCCGCCGGTCGGCATGTAATGACATCCTCGTCGCCGATCGCCATGTTGCGCACGGCTTCGTTGATTTTGCCGGGGGCTTTGCCATAGCGGCCCTGCAAGTACAGTTTCACTTCGTTGGTGATGCTCTTGTACCGTTTTCCGGTAAGCACGTTCAATACCGCCTGGGTGCCGACGATTTGCGACGTGGGCGTGACCAGCGGCGGGTAGCCCAGGTCTTCGCGCACGCGCGGGATCTCGGCCAGCACCTCGTTCATGCGGTGGAGGGCGCCCTGTTCCTTGAGTTGGTGCGACAGGTTGGACATCATGCCGCCCGGCACCTGGTTGATTTCAACGCGGGTGTCTACGCCGTTGAATTCGCTTTCAAACTGATGGTACTTCTTCCGTACCTCGTAAAAATAGAAACCGATCTCTTGCAGCAACTCGAGGTCGAGGCCGGTGTCGTACGGGGTGTCGCGGAAGGCCACCACCATGCTTTCAGTGGGGGAATGGCTGGTGCCCCAGGAAAGCGAACTGATGGCCGTGTCCACGTGCTTGGCGCCGTTCTCCACCGCCTTGTACATGCTGATGTTGGCGACGCCCACGGTGGTGTGCGAGTGAAAATGCAGGGGAACCTTCACGGCCTTGGACAAGGCCGCGAACAGTTCCGCGGCGTGCGGCGGGGTGAGCAGCCCGGCCATGTCCTTGATGGCGATGCTGTGGCAGCCCATGGACTCCAGTTCCTTTGCCTGTTTTATGAAATGCTTAATGGTGTGCACCGGGCTGATGGTGTAGCAGATGGCGCCCTGGGCATGTTTGCCGGCCTTTAACACCGCCTCAATGGAGACCTTGAGGTTGCGCAGGTCGTTCATGGCGTCAAAAATGCGGAAGACGCCCACGCCGTTTTCCGCGGCCTTTTTTACGAACGCCTCCACCACGTCGTCGGAGTAGTGGCGATAGCCGAGCAGATTTTGGCCGCGCAGCAACATTTGTATGGGCGTGTTCGGCAGGGCCGCCTTCAGTTTGCGCAGCCGCCCCCACGGGTCTTCCTTCAGGAAGCGGATGCAGGCGTCAAAGGTCGCGCCGCCCCAGGCCTCGAGTGACCAGAAGCCGACACGGTCCAAGCGATCACAGACCGGAAGCATATCCTCGGTGCGCATGCGTGTGGCCAACAGGGACTGGTGCGCGTCGCGCAAGACCAGGTCTGTGACCAGAACCTTTTTGCTTGTGCTTTTTTTGCGAGAAGAAGACGCCATGATCGTTTTTGTCTCTTATAGTCCGTGATGCGCCGTAATGGCGGCGGCGACGGCCGCCGCCAGGTCCGCCGGCGGACGTCGCAGAGAATAGTTTATCAAC
>WGFP01000040.1 GCA_015492195.1 Acidiferrobacterales bacterium | reverse complement strand
GTTTTTGATCATGCTCGCCGCCGCTGCAACCACGTTTATTGCTATCGTTGTTGCCTCGCTGGTACTGCAAAAAACAGCGATAAATCCTTTGGAGACGCTCACGACGCAGCTACGGAAGATCAGACAGGACAAAACCCATCTCGGACGGCATGTTGACGTCGGAGGAAATAAGGAAATTGTCAGCCTTGCCGCCGGCTTCAATGAAATGACCACCGAGCTCAAGCAGCTCTACGAGAAACTTGAACGGATGGCCTTCACTGATTCGCTGACCAAGCTGCCCAATCGGGCGCTGCTTCACGACCGCCTGCAACAGGCAATACTTAATGCCCGGCGCGAGAACAAACCGTTTGCGTTTCTCATGATGGACCTCGATCGCTTTAAGGACATTAACGACACGCTCGGTCATCAGGTCGGCGACCTTATATTGCAACAAGTGGCGGACCGCCTGCGCAGCAAGCTGCGTGAGTCCGATACCGTGGCGCGTTTTGGCGGTGATGAATTCGCAATCCTGTTGCCTACGGTAAATGCCAAGCACGCAGGCATGGCCGCGCGGATGCTGTTGCAGGCGTTGCGTACGCCTTTTGTCATTGATGATCAAAGTCTCGATGTCGGCGCAAGCGTCGGGATCGCGCTTTACCCCGATCATGGCGTCGACGCCAACATTCTGATCCAGCGCGCGGACGTGGCGATGTACGCCGCCAAGAACGCAAACAGCGGGCATGCGTTTTATGACGGCAAGATGGACGAGAACAACCCAGGCCGTTTGGCGCTTCTGGGCGAGTTGCGTCATGCGATCGAACAGGAACAATTCATGTTGTATTACCAGCCAAAGGTGAACCTCAAAACCAACCGGGTAACGGGCATCGAGGCCCTGGCCCGCTGGCAGCATCCCCGCGGGGAATTGTTGCTGCCCGACGAATTCATTCCTTTGCTGGAACAGACCGGCCTGATCAGGAGCCTGACCGTGTGGGTATTGAATGAGGCCCTGCTGAAGAGTAAGGAGCTGCATGCACGGGGGCTGCCGATATCAATATCCGTCAATCTTTCCGTGCGCGACTTGCAGGATCCTTATTTTGCGGACATGCTTTCCGAGGTGCTTGCGGCCCACGAGGCAAGCCCAAGCTGGCTTGAGTTGGAAATTACGGAAAGCGCCGTTATGACCGACCCGACCCGCGCCATGGAGATACTTACTCGCTTGTCTGATATGGGTTTCAAGCTCACGGTCGATGATTTCGGAACCGGCTATTCTTCGCTGGCCTATCTCAAAAAGCTGCCGGTGACAACGGTCAAGATCGACAAATCTTTCGTGATAGACATGTGCAAGGATGACAATGACGCGGTTATCGTGCGTACCAGTATCGAGCTCGCGCATAATCTCGGGCTTGATGTGGTCGCGGAAGGTGTCGATAGCAAGGAAATCCTCCAGCGCCTCAAAGATCAGGATTGTAATGTCGTCCAGGGGATGTACGTAAGCCGGCCGCTGTCGGCGGAGGAGCTCGCCGAATGGCTTGCGAAATCCTCATGGAGCATGAATCAGGCGAACGGAAAACGGTTCAACCAGTCCGGTTTGTAAGTATTGCATTACGAGGCGGGGGCGGCGGCCCCATACGGCCGTTCCCAATCTTGGTCGGTCGCCCGTTATCCGGACATTAACATTTGTCCTTGCCCAAACTGAAGGCGCCGGGACCGAAGGCCACGATGTAAATCATCCCGCCCATAATGGCCAGGTTCTTCATAAAATGACGCTGCTGTTCGACCATCTGCGCGGGTTCGAGGCCCCAGTAGGCGTGAAAGATAAGCGTCACCGGAATCAACCACAGAAAAATCGCGAGCGCCGCCCACCGCGCCTGCCAGCCGAGCAGAATCATTAAACCGCCGCCCAGTTCGATGAGAATGGTCAGCGCCAGCAACGTTTCCGGAAAGGGCAATCCCTTGCTTGCCATGTAGCCCGCGGTGCCGGCGAAGCCCATGATCTTTTTCAAGCCGGCGACGATAAAGATATTCGCCAACAGCAGGCGCCCAAGCAGCGGTCCATATTGTTTTGCCAGGTTGCAAAGTGTGTTCACGATGTTTCCTCCTTATTTTAAAGTCCGTGTGACCAAATAAACCCGGTGCCTGAGCCTAAGCGAACGGCCCGTGGGTCCGCCCACCCCCTTGAACGGAGTGGTGCACAAACCCGTATCCTGTGAATTGCAGTCAAATCCCGGCGATCGTCCAGCGCGCCGTCATCAGCCTGCCACGCTTTCCCGGTGCGGGAAAGCGTTTCTGTTCGTCGTTAGACGTGATCCGGACGCACCGGTTCGATGGCCGGGACATTTGCGTTCACAACGAGGCAACCCGTGCGTCTATCCGCCGGCTTATGGCGGCATTGGCTTTGTCCCGTAAGGCCGGCGGTTCGGGTCCGCGAGCGGGGTCTTGGTAGCCGTTGATGCATATTTATACACATTCATGAAAACACCGATAAACTCGTTATGCCATTTGCGTGCCCGGGAATGTCATGGCCGTGGCGAATTTATAACTTATTGAATATCCGTAATTTAATAAGATAGATTATTTTTTAATCAATCTAACAAAAACCGTCACGAAAGCCCGCCGATTTCAGGCAGGAGGATTTCATCAACAATGTTATCC
>WGFP01000039.1 GCA_015492195.1 Acidiferrobacterales bacterium | reverse complement strand
CTTTAAGGCGTCGGTGACGCTGGTGGAGCCGAAGGCGCCCTTGGGCCATTCGGCGGCCAGCACCCGGGCGGGCTTCAGGAGCCCGGCGCCGGCCGCGGTGGCCACCACCGCGGAGGCCAGGGTGGTTTTTAGGAAGGTTCTGCGATGCATTGTAGTCACGGGGGTTTCCTCCAAAGATTAATTTGGTCTAAGTGATAAAGCCGCTAAAGGCTCAAGACGAATTCAACCACTTTATCAACCTCCTCCTTGGTTAAAATTCCATGTCGCTCAAAAGGAGGCATGAGCGAAGTGGGGTTGAATTGGGTCGCGTCGGCGATCTGGGCACGCAGTTTGGCTTTATTGGGGAACCGTTGTTTCATGGCCACCAGTGGCGGACCGATGTTGCCTGCCTGTAACCGCGTCTTTTCCAGGCCTTTAAATGTGTGACATGCCTGGCAGTTTCCTTTCTTTCTGTCCGTGGCAATACAGCCACCCGCGACGACGGGATCCTTAGGTTTGGATTTGCAGACTTTTTTACTGGGCATCTCGCCGACGGCGCTCGCCTGTGGGGCGAATGCCAGGCCACCCAAAAGTAGAGCGAGGGCACTGGCCCCGACAAGTATATTGGCGGTTTTCCGCATTTCTCCTCCTAGTCTCAATAGTCTGTTTCTCGGTGAGTCCGGTGGTCCGGGCTTTTACGGTTTGTTATACGCGTTTTGATGATAATGGAAACTGGCATCTCACGCGGACGACTTACTGTACCGTCACTACAGCATACCTATCCTCTATGGGATGAACAAGCCCCTCATGACCGGTTTGGGTTCGTTTGCGGCCTTAAATATTAGTGTTTATTAATATACTTCTATGGCGCATTGGGTATTGATGGATAAAAAGCAAAATCTGCGCATTGGTATGCGGTTTTTTAGTATGACGTTGATTTATAGTGTTTTCACGTATTCGCAGGGGAGGGAGGATTTGCGCCCGCAAGAACCCCCGGCGCTTTGCCGGGTAATCGCTAGTGGTGTTGATAGAGGGCGATTTCTTCCTTGATCGCCTGGATGCGGGCCTCCAGGCTGGCCTGCAGATAGAAGTTATCTTCCGCGTATCGGCTTGCGATTTGCAGTTGCTCGATGGCCGCCCCCGGATTTCCGTTGAGATAATAATGTTCGGCAAAAGCCCGATGGGCCTCAACGCGGGAGCCGGTCCCACCCGCGGCCTGCGCGAGCATCTTATAGAGCGTTGGGTCGTCCGGTTGTCGCCGCAGGGCGCTCTTCAATAGCTTCTTGGCCTTGCGCGCATTTCCGGTTTTGAGCAATGCGCTTGCGTAATGACGCGCGAGCGGCTGGTGGGCGGGATGTTTTTTGTAGGCGGCGGCATAGATCGCAAGCGCGTCGTTATATTTCTTCGCCGCCATCTCTATCTCGGCCTGAACGATTCGGTAGGAAGGCTTGTTCGGGCGGCGCCGGATCAGCTTGCGGATTTCGCGGCGCGCCGCTTGCAGTTGACGGGCACGAAGTAATGCCAGTGCATAGCCGTAACGTTCGGCGTCGGCATTGCGGTATTTCCCCTCGGCAAGGTTGGCCTTGAAGCCTTTTGCGGTTTCATCCGGGTCAGCGGCCGTCATCAGGGCGCGGATTTTTGCTCTGACATGCAAGAAGTCACCACTGTCCGCGGTTTGGCGATAAGGATACCGTTCCGCCCGGTTGCGCGAATCGGCGATGCGGTTCGTTGTGACCGGATGGGTGCGCAGGAATTCAGGCAGACTGGTTTCATTGTATCGGTTCGCGTTTTGCATGCGCTCGAAAAATACCGGCATGGCGCGCGGATCAAAACCGGATGCGGCCAGGATGCCCATGCCGATGCGATCGGCCTCTTCCTCGAAGGCGCGCGTGAAATTAATCCCCCTCTGCGCAGCGGTGGCCGTTGTCAGGGCAATGGCGGCTCCTCCTCCTTGTTGACCGGAACCGGCAAGCAGGATCCCCGCCAGGATGGCGGCCATGGTCGGGATGGAGGCGCGTTGTGCCTCGGAGATCATGCGTGGAATGTGCCGCTGGGTAATATGGGCGATTTCGTGCGCCAGTACCGATGCAAGTTCCGATTCGCTTTGAGTGTTTAGAATCAATCCGGTGTGCACGCCGATGAAGCCGCCGGGTACGGCAAAGGCATTTGTACTCGCGTCATTGATAATAAAGAACCGGAAGGCCTGTTGCGGATTATCACTTTGGGCCACCAGTTTTTGGCCGAGGGCCTGGATGTAGGCGTTGAGTTCGGCGTCCTCCACGAATGCCAGAGCGCGGCGCGCCTTGCGCATAAAATCCTCACCCAGTTTGCGCTCCTCGGCGGGCGAAATGACGGCCGCCGATTCATCACCAAGGTCCGGTAAATTGACGGCATGTGCGGGAACGGTTTGCCAAACCAGGCTGACAACCAACGTTAGAGTAACTGTCGAGATACGTAGCATAGAAGGTATAGTATGGAGTAATGTAAAAGGAAATAAAATTCGGGCTGTATCAACGCGCCCAAGGCGATATTCTCTGCGTGTATTTTGGTTTACGGTTGCCGAGCCCGTTATCTTGGAGGAGTAGACTTTGCCGGAAAAAACGTTATTTAGACTTAATCTACGCGGGCGGGTTCTGTGGTACGGCATCACCGTCTTTCTAAGTTCAGCCCTGCTTTTGGTGCTCGAAATCGTTGCTGCAAGGTTGATCGCCCCTTACGTGGGGGTTTCCCTTTACACGTGGACGGCCATTATCGGCGTGATTTTGGCCGGTCTGTCTCTCGGCAACTGGTTCGGCGGTGTCTGGGCGGACGCGGGCGCCGACGAAAAGGCCGCCGGCATCACCCTTGCCGTGGGTGGATTGAGCTGTCTTGCAATTCTTGTGTTACTCATGCTGATCGCCCCGGTTATTCAAGAAAGCCGCTTGAGCCTGCTGAGCGCGAGCTTTATTTATGTTTTGGTTTTGTTCTTTTTGCCGGCGGTGTTGCTTGGTGTCGTCACCCCGCTCCTGACGACGCTTGCGCTCAGGCTCGATTCCCGCTCGGGGCACGTGGTGGGGCGCATGCACGCCCTGGCCGCCCTCGGGAGCATCGCCGGGACTTTTATAACCGGCTACTGGCTGGTGCAGGCGTTCGGTACCAAGAATATTATCGTGGGGGCAAGCCTGGGGATGTTTTTTCTGGCGGCGCCGTTTTTGCGGGGCGCTACGAAGCCGGCGGTGGCATTGGTGATGGGGGCGCTGTTACTCGCGGCGGCCACCTACGCCCGCCAGGGGTTCATCAATCCCTGTGACCGCGAAAGCAATTACTTCTGCATTCGGGTCGTAAATCAGTCGCAGGCGGCACCCTTCGGCGAGGCGCGGGCGCTGGTGTTGGACCATCTCGTTCACGGCATTAATCACGACAGCGCGCCCGAGCTGTTGTTGGCGCCCTACGTGCAGCTCATGGCGGAACTTGCGCTTTGGCAGCGTGGGTCCGGAACCCAACCGCTGCGCTATTTTTTTGTAGGCGGGGGCGCCTACACCTTGCCGCGGGGGGTCAAGACGCTTGATCCCGGCGCCGAGATCACGGTAGCCGAGATCGACCCCCTTGTGACGGAAACGGCAAAGCGCCGGCTGTTTCTCGACCCGCGGGGCATGAATATCATCCACGCCGACGCCCGGGTGGTCCTCCGGCGCTTCAAGCCGGGCCAATTCGACGTGATCGTGGGCGATGCCTTTCATGACGTTTCCTTGCCTTATCATCTGGTGACCCGGGAATACGCCGGGTTGGTGAAATCCCGCTTGGCCCCGAAGGGGCTGTATCTCTTAAATGTCTCGGACATCTATCCCAACCCGAAGCTGGTCAAAAGCATATGGAAAACGCTCGCCCAAGAGTTTCGCTATGTGTCCGTCTGGCTGGATAAATTGCCCCGGGCGCCGGTCCGTCAGACCTTTGTCCTGGCGGCCAGCGATGCCGCGCCCTTTCCGGATCGCATTGAAGCGCGGCACGGGATGCGCCGTAGCTGGTATCGGATAAACGAACCCCTGGCCGCTACGGGCACCCCTTTGTCCGCGCTGCCCGTGTTGACGGACGACTATGTCCCCGTGGAACGGTTGATTGCGCCCCTGTTGGTGGGAGAATACGGGTTATAAAGCCCTTCCTTCCAAGCCGTAAAGCCCCTCAAAAACGCTTTGGTTCGTAAATCATGAGAAATCAAAGAGTTATCTCTTGTCTGCTTTGGTTTTTCAGAAGGTGGCGTTGATAACCTACCGTAAAATAAAGAGGTTTTGAAGCACGTTGTGCCTGGCACGCCCTTTATGCCCTTACAGATGTCCAAATTGCGTTTCCGATGCAATGGTTTTTTCTGGAAATGGTTCGTGCGGGGGGGCACGTGTCGTATCAATCGAGTACTTGCGAACTTCTGAAAAACGCGGCACTCTATATGACAATTAGGATCTTATAATATACTAATTTTAGAAAGGGGTATTTAAGCACCGATGAAGACATACCACGAAATGGACGCCATTCAATTACAGGAATTGCTGCAAAAAGACGCCGAATATGTCTCCTTGATCGATGTGCGCACATCCGCGGAAGTCGCGCAGGAGGGGACCATCCCGGGCGCGCGGCATATCCCGCTGCATCTTTTGCCGCTGCAAGCCGAGGAATTGTGTGACGGCAGGCCGCTGGTGTTTTACTGCCGTTCCGGCAACCGCTCTGCTCAGGCATGTTCCTACTTGGCAGAGCGCGGTTGTGATCATGTCATCAACCTGCGCGGCGGATATAAAGCTTGGTTGAATGTCGATTGGGTCAATTGATCTCTGTACGTATCGGTTTATAGTTCGGCAGACAGCTAAATCGTCTACAACCAAACTTTAATTTTAGGAGGAAATATGGCTGACCAAGAACTTGATGCACGCGGTCTTAATTGTCCGTTACCCATTTTGCGCGCGAAGAAGGCGTTGAATGGGATGAGCAGCGGGCAGACGCTCCACATCGTTGCGACCGATCCGGGCTCCGTCAAGGATTTTGAGGCGTTTGCCAAGCAGACGGGCAATGAATTGCTGGAGTCCAGCGAGGCCAATGGTGAATTCAGCTTTTTGCTTAAGAAGGCGTAACTAAAGAAAACAATATAAAAAATATTAAATAATTTTTTCACTTACATGAGGAGAGGGGCATGGCAAGTAAAAAGATGGCGATTATCGCGACCAAGGGCACCCTGGACTGGGCTTACCCTCCTTTCATTTTGGCTTCAACGGCCGCGGCGTTGGGGTACGAGGTTCAGGTTTTCTTTACCTTTTACGGTCTGCAGCTGTTAAGGAAAAAGGTCAAGCTCAAGGTGAGCCCTTTGGGTAATCCCGGCATGCCGATGCCCATGGCGATGGACAAGTGGTTCCCGGTACTGGGGACGGCGATACCGGGCATGGAAAGCATCATGACCATGATGATGAAAAGCAAAATGAAGTCCAAAGGAATCGCCAGCGTCGCGGAATTGCGCACCCTGTGCCTGGACGCCGATGTGAAAATGATCGCCTGTCAGATGACGGTGGATTTGTTTGATTTCACGCGGGACGATCTGATCGATGGAATTGATTACGGCGGCGCCTCCATGTTCCTTGAATTTGCCGGAAATTCGGATATCTGTTTGTTTACCTGAAATTTTCTGCAAGACCTGAGCATAATTAAGGGGCATATATTGCCCCTTTTTTTGGCAATAGAGCTGAATTGTTTATCCCGCCCAATCGCCGCTGTGAGCGTTTTCACTGATTCCGGCATCTGTTGCCGACTTATCCTCGGACGTCCGCCCCATCGTTTTTAGATCTATTCTTAACTAAAGTTAGAAAAGGACGACTCGCCGGGTGGTTTCCGGTGATCAATCGCGCTTG
>WGFP01000038.1 GCA_015492195.1 Acidiferrobacterales bacterium | reverse complement strand
GGCGGAGTGGGTGCGGCCGGTGGACGGTGCGATACGCGTGGCGCTGGTGCAAAGCAACGTGGCGCTCAGGGACAAATGGTCGCCCGAATACCGTCAAGTCATCATGGACCGGTATCTTGACTTGAGCGCGCGGGCCCCGGAGGCCGACCTGATTGTCTGGCCGGAATCCGCAATCCCGGGCTATCTCGATGAGATTGAGCCTGAATTTATGTCTCGCTTGACGAAGATGGCGAACGACCGCGGTACTGATTTTGTGCTCGGTGTGGTTGAGCAGGACGAAAGCAGGCAAACATACTACAACAGCGCCGTCAGCGTCGGAAAGGTTTCCGCGATTTACCGTAAACAACATCTGGTTCCCTTTGGGGAATATTTTCCGATGAAGCCGCTGCTTGGTTGGCTGTTCAACAGCCTGCACATCCCCATGTCGGATTTCAGCGCGGGGCCTTCGAATCAGCCGCCGTTCCAGGTGGCGGGGCAGAAGGCCGGGGTGTCGATCTGTTATGAAGACTCCTTCGGCGAGGAAATCATCCGTATGCTTCCCGAGGCCACGCTGTTGATCAACATCAGCGAAGACGCGTGGTTCGGAAATTCCCTGGCGCCGCATCAACGGCTGCAAATGGCGCGCATGCGCGCGATTGAATCCGGCCGTCCCATGGTGCGCGCCGCCAACACCGGTCCGTCCGCGGTGATCGACCATAAGGGAACGGTCGTCGCCCGCTCGCCGCAGTTCAAGGAATTTGTATTATCCTTCCAGGTTCAACCCATGCGGGGCGTGACGCCTTACGTGCGTTTTGGCAATTGGCCGATAGTAGTGGTGCTGACGGGCATTGTTATTCTGGGCTGGTTCCGGCGCCGGCGTATGGGCGCGAGGTGACGAGACGCTCCCCCGCACTTCGTGTTAGCCTGCGGGGCGGTGAAATCCGCATCAGGTCGCAAATCGCGGTCTGACGGATGACAGGCAAGGGAGGCGTTATTTTAGAGAGACTGATCAATGAGGGGTAAGACGATGAGAAATACGATTATTGCATTGGCGCTTGTTGCGCTCGGTTTTTCATTTTACGGTGCGCCGAGTTACGCCGAGGGTGAGTTGAAAGTCGGTTACGTGGATTTTCGTAAAGTCATGACCGAGAGCAAGGCAGGCAAGCGCAACAGGACGGTAGTGGAAAAAATGGTCAAGCAGGGTCAGAGTAAATTGACCAAGAAAGGCAAGGAACTGGATGCCCTGAGGCAGGCCTATGAGAAAAAGAAACTGGTCCTGACGGAAGACCAGAAGAAAGAAAAACAGCAGGAGTTTCAGAAGAAACTCCAGGCGTATCAGAAAATGAGAGCCGATTTGGAGCAGAAAATACGCAAACGGGAGGCCGAATACGGCAGGAAGGCGGCGGCTGATATTAAGGGGATAATCAGCGAGATTGCCAAGGCGAAGAAAATCAGTCTCGTGTTCAATAAAAATAGATTGCCGGTGCTTTATGCCGTGGACGGCCCGGATCTCACGGCCGAGGTGATGAAAAGGTATAACGCCAAGTTCGGCAAGTAACTTATTATCTGGTGGCGGGTTTGTGGCATGAGCCGCAGGCGGGATGGAATGAATTAAGACAAGGAGGCCTGTATGGCGGATTTCAAGGAGGCGTTTAAACGGACGATGGCCCACGAGGGCGGTTACGTCAACGATGCGGTTGACGCGGGCGGCGAAACGTACATGGGCATCTCCAGAAAGTTTAACCCCGGTTGGGTAGGGTGGAAGAAAATCGACAAGGCCAAAAAAAGCCGGAAGTTCCCGAAAAATCTTGCGACGGTGCACGGCCTGAAGGCGGACGTCGCGGCGTTTTATAAACAGCATTACTGGGACAAGTTCCAGGGCGACGCAATACCGGAAAAGCATATCGCCTTTGAGCTGTTTGACACGGCCGTCAACCTGGGCGTCGGCCGTGCCGTGGGATTTTTGCAGCGCGGGCTGAACGTGCTCAATCGGAATGGAAAGCTCTACAAAGACCTTGTGGTGGACGGCGTGTTCGGCCGGCGCTCGCTCGCCGCACTGCGCGCCTATCTCAAAAAGGACAAGCCGGATTATCTGCTTAAAATCATGAATGTCTTGCAGGGGATGCATTATATCCACTACATGACCCGCAGCCCGATACAAGAGAAGTACGCACGAGGATGGTTCAAGCGCGTCGAAATAAACGTGACTTAAAAAATAGGCCGTGCCGTGTCCGTCCCGCCGCCGATTCTCCATTTCGGGGAAGGATGGGGTGGGGGCTGTCCTTGGAATACGGTATTCTTTAGCCTTTCAGGCCCCCTCCGTTCTGATCGATTTCAATGGACAAGCATTACGTTCCTAAAGAAGTAGAAAAAACCGCCCGGGAATACTGGGAAAAGCACAAATCGTTTCAGGCGCAGGAAGATCCCGCGCGCGAGAAATTCTATTGCCTTTCGATGTTTCCCTATCCTTCCGGAAGGCTGCACATGGGCCATGTGCGCAATTACACCATCGGTGACGTGATCGCGCGCTATCAGCGCATGCGGGGCAAAAACGTGCTCCAGCCGATGGGGTGGGACGCGTTCGGACTTCCGGCCGAGAACGCCGCCATCGAAAACAACATTCCCCCGGCCAAGTGGACCTACGAGAACATCGCCTATATGCGCGCCCAGTTGAAAACGCTGGGATTCGCCTATGACTGGGATCGTGAAATCACGACCTGTGATCCTGAATACTACCGCTGGGAGCAATGGCTGTTTACGCGGCTGTATGAAAAAGGGCTGGTCTACAAGAAAACCTCGCCCGTGAACTGGTGTCCCCATGACATGACCGTGTTGGCGAACGAGCAGGTTGTCAACGGCTGTTGCTGGCGTTGCGGGACTGCGGTCGAACGGAAAGAGATTCCGCAGTGGTTCATGAAAATCACCGCCTATGCGGATGAGCTGTTGGCCGATCTCGACAGGCTCCCGGGATGGCCGCCGCAGGTGGTCACGATGCAGCGCAACTGGATCGGCCGCTCCGAGGGCGTTGATATTGTTTTCACCGTGCGCGGCGGTGATGAACCGATCAGGGTTTTCACCACCCGCCCCGACACGCTTATGGGCGTGACGTATGTCGCCGTTGCGGTGGAGCATCCGCTTGCGTTGCAGGCGGCGCAGAAAAATCCGAAATTGGCGGAGTTCATCAACCACTGCAAGCGTCAGGTCACGGCCGAGGCCGAGGTCGAAACCATGGAAAAACTCGGCATGGACACGGGGCTCAAGGCGGTGCATCCGATTACCGGGGAGGAGGTCCCGATCTGGATCGCCAATTTTGTCCTGATGGCTTACGGGGAAGGCGCGGTGATGTCGGTGCCGGCGCACGATCAGCGGGACTGGGAATTTGCAAAAAAATACGGACTGCCGATCACCCGGGTGATTTATCCTGCTGACGGGTCGGAATTTGATCTCGGTAAATCCGCTTTCGTCGAAGAAGGCGTGCTTAAGAATTCCGGCGAATTCTCCGGGCTGACCTCGCCCCAGGCTTTTGATGCCATTGCCGACTATCTCGAAAAAGAGCGCAAAGGCGGGCGGCGCGTGAATTACCGGTTGCGTGATTGGGGCGTGTCGCGCCAACGTTACTGGGGGGCGCCGATACCTATTATAAATTGCGCGAAATGCGGAGCGGTGCCGGTGCCGGACAAGGACCTGCCGGTGGTGTTGCCGGAAGACATCGCCTTCGAAGGCGTGGGCTCGCCGATCAAGAAGATGCCGGAATTCTACCGGACCGCCTGTCCCAAATGCGGCGGGGACGCCGAACGCGAAACCGACACCTTTGATACCTTCGTGGAATCTTCCTGGTATTACGCGCGCTATTGCTGCCCGGACAACAACCGGGCGATGCTTGATGAGCGCGCCGATTACTGGTTGCCGGTGGATCAATACATCGGCGGCATCGAACACGCGATTTTACATCTCTTGTACGCGCGTTTTTATCACAAGTTGATGCGTGATGTAGGTCTGGTGAAAAGCGATGAGCCGTTTACCAATCTGCTGACCCAGGGCATGGTGTTGAAGGACGGCGCCAAGATGTCCAAGTCCAAGGGCAACACCGTGGATCCGCAGGCGCTGATCGACGAGTACGGCGCCGACACCGCGCGTCTTTTTATTATGTTCGCCTCACCCCCCGAGCAATCCCTGGAATGGTCCGATGAAGCAGTGGCCGGGGCCAACCGTTTTCTCAAACGCGTGTGGGCCTTTGCCTATGAGCACAGGGACCGGATTGTAAAATTGCGCGAAAGTCGGGCCGCGGACAAGGTGCTTGATCTCAGCCGGGTGGCGCCGGATCAGGCCGACGCCTATCGCGAGATACACCAGTTGTTGAAACAGGCGAATTACGATTTTGCGAAATACCAGTTCAACACCGTGGCCTCCGCCGCCATGAAGATGTTGAATGTCCTTTCGGCCCTGCCGGCGGCGGTGCCGGCGGGACCGGAGTATCTTCCCTCGGGTGACGTTTACGACAAGATTATCCATGACGGTTTGGAGATCCTGTTGAAACTGTTGGCGCCCATTGTTCCGCATGTCACCCATGCATTGTGGCGGGATTTGGGATATAAGGGTGAGCTGCTGGATGCCGAGTGGCCCGAACCCGACCCCCGGGCGTTTGAACGTGATACCGTCGAGCTCGTGGTTCAGGTCAACGGCAAACTGCGCGGTCGGGTGTCCGTGCCGGCGAATGCCGATAAAGACCAGGCGCGGGAGATCGCGCTCGCCGATGAGAATGTGAAACGCCATGTCGGAGACAAAATGGTAAGAAAGGTGATACACGTTCCAGGCAAGCTTATTAATATCGTGGTGGCGGGGTAGATAAAAGTGACAAACGGAAAGTTACAAGCGGCAAGTTACAAGTGGCGGTTTATCTTGCTACTTGCTACTTTCTACTCGCTACTGACTTTATCCGGTTGCGGTTTCCAGCTGCGCGGTACGGGGCAAACGGCCCTGCCCGAATCGCTCTCGGTCATGCGGGTGGTGGTCGAGAACAGTCGGGCCGCCAACGATCCCTTGCTTGTCGCCATGAAGAACGCTCTGCGCACGCAAGGCAGGGTCAAGATCGAAGACGCCCCGGATGTGCCGGTTTTGATCCTGTCCAATGAGCGTTTCCAGAGCGAGACGCTTTCCGTGAGGTCCACGGGAAAGGTGAGCGAATACCTGCTTAAGTACGAACTCAGTTTCAGACTGACCAACATTGAAGGCGGGGACGACACGGCGTTGCAGACCATCAGGCTGCGGCGGGATTACACGTTCGATCCGCTCAACGTGCTGGCCAAGGAAAAAGAAGAGCAGGCGCTCAAGAATCAGATGCGACGCGATGCCGTGCAACAGGTGCTGCGGCGGCTGTCACGAACAGCTGCGACCCGTTGAGGTTTTAGCGACAGATGAAAATCAACGCCGATCAACTGGCCGGACAATTGCGCAGGGGGCTTGCGCCGGTCTATTTCATTTCGGGCGGCGAGCCATTGCTGGCGCAGGAGTGCGGGGACCTGATCCGGCAGGCGGCGCATGCCGCCGGGTTCGTTGAGCGGGAAGTACTGACGGTGGAACCCGGTTTTGATTGGAACGCCCTATATGCCTCCACGCAATCGCTTTCCCTTTTTTCCGAGCGCCGCGTGATTGACTTGCGCTTGCCCACGGGCAAGCCCGGCGAGCTCGGCGCGAAAACGCTGGCCCAGATCACAGGGCAGTTGCCGCCCGAAGTCCTGTTACTGGTAAGCGCCGGCAAGCTCGAGAAACAATCGCGCCAGGCGAAGTGGGTGAAGGCGCTGGAGGATGCCGGCGTGTCGGTGACGGTGTATCCCATCGAGGCGAACCAATTCCCCCGCTGGGTCGCGCGCCGGATGCAGGCCAAGGGCCTTACGCCCGGGCCGGGGGCGGCGGAATTGCTGGCGCATTATATGGAGGGAAATTTGCTGGCTTGCGCGCAGGAGATCGACAAGCTCGCCATGCTCTGCGGACGGACCGAGATAAGCGTGGATGACATAGAGGAAAATCTCAGCGACAATGCGCGTTTCGACGTGTTTTCGCTGGCGGATGCCTGTCTTCAGGGAGAAGCCACGGTTGTCCTGAGGATTTTGCGCAGCCTGCGCGCGGAAGGCAGTGAACCGGTGCTGATTCTATGGGCGCTCGCGCGCGAATTGCGCGAGATAGCGAGCATGTCGGCCAAGCTCGCCGCCGGCCAGGCCGAGGCGCAGGTGCTGGGGGCGCATCGGGTGTGGCCGCGACGCAAGCCCCTGGTCCGAAAGGCGCTGAAGCGCAGCCGGCCGGGTGAGTGGCACACGTTGTTGCAGCGCGCGGCGCGCACGGATCGCGTTATCAAGGGTCGCCTGCGGGGTGACGTCTGGCATGAATTGCAGTGCCTCGCCCTGGGGATGGGCGGATTCAGTTTGCCGGCACAGCGCATTTAAAAATGATCGGGTAGAGGATTCTATGAAAACCGCTTCCAAACAAACGACAGACGTGGATATCAAGCAGTACATGAATGATGTCGGGCGCCGCGCCCGGGCGGCGGCGCGTACATTAAGCCGGGCGGAGACGGCGGCCAAGGACGCCGCATTGCTCGCCATGGCCGCGATAATCGAGAAGCAAAGCGACGCGCTTATTGCCGCCAATAAAAAAGATCTCGCGGCGGGAAGCGAGCGCGGTCTGGACGCCGCCTTGCTTGACCGTCTGGAACTAAATGCCTCGCGCATTGAGGGTATGGCCGAGGGGCTGCGTCAGATCGCGGCGCTTCCTGATCCGGTGGGAGAGATAACCGATCTCCGGTACAGGCCGTCCGGCATCCAGGTCGGGCGCATGCGGGTGCCGCTCGGCGTCATCGGCATCATTTATGAGTCGCGTCCCAACGTCACGGCGGATGCCGCGGGCCTGTGCCTCAAATCCAGCAATGCCTCAATCCTGCGCGGCGGCAGCGAGGCCATCCATTCAAATCGCGCCATCGCGGCCTGTATCCATGAGGGCCTCACCCAGGCCGGGTTGCCGGCGGATGCGGTGCAGGTCGTGGAGGTCACCGACCGCGAAGCCGTGGGAGAGCTGATTCGCATGAAGGAGTATGTGGACATCATCGTGCCGCGCGGCGGCAAGGGCCTGATCGAGCGCGTCAGCCGGGAGGCGACCGTGCCCGTGATCAAACACTTGCACGGCGTCTGCCATGTTTATATCGACGACAAGGCCGACCTCGACAAGGCCGTCAGCGTGGCATTCAACGCCAAGACCCAGCGTTACGGCACCTGCAATACCATGGAAACCCTGCTGGTGTCGCGCGGTGTCGCGCCGCAGGTGTTGCCGAAACTCGGCAAGATGTATCAAGAAAAGGGCGTGGAACTGCGCGGCTGCCCGGAGACGCGCGCCATTTTGTCCTCCATCAAGGCCGCAACGGAGGAGGATTGGCATACCGAGTACCTGGCGCCGATTCTGGCGATACGCGTCGTCGCAAATCTGGACGAGGCGATCGACCACATCGCCAAGTATGGTTCGGATCACACCGATACCATTGTTACCGAAGACATCACCCGTGCGCGGCGTTTTCTGCGGGAGGTGGATTCAAGTTCGGTGATGGTAAACGCATCGACGCGCTTCGCCGACGGGTTCGAGTATGGTCTGGGGGCGGAGATCGGCATCTCCACGGATAAACTTCACGCCCGCGGTCCGGTGGGGCTCGAGGGGCTGACCTCGCAAAAGTTCGTCGTCATCGGCGATGGACATATTAGGAAGTAACGACGAGTAGCAAGTGTCAAGAAAGGGCTTTTATTTCCTTGCTGCTTGAGACTTGTTCCTTGCTGCTTTTTTAATGATCGGCATTCTCGGCGGTACCTTCGATCCCATTCATTACGGCCACTTGCGTCCGGCGCAGGATGTCCAACGAGCGCTTAAGTTTGATCAGCTGCGTTTTATTCCCGCGGCCAATCCGCCGCACCGCGAGGCGCCTGTCGCCACCGCCGCGCAGCGCCTGCATATGATCGAATTGGCATTGGCCGACTTTCCGGAGTTTGTTTGTGACGACCGCGAGATCCGTCGCGGCGGACCGTCCTATACCGTGCCGACACTGGAATCCCTGCGCGAGGAATTGGGGGAACAATCATTGTGCCTGTTGCTCGGGATGGATGCCTTCTGCTGCCTGGAAACGTGGTATCAATGGCAGAGGCTCTTGGAACTCGCCCACCTCATCGTGATGCCGCGACCCGGCTGGCCGCCTCCGCCGACCGATGCGTCGCTGCCGGCGTGGGCGCGGGGGAAGGTGTGCGGGGATTCCGATGAACTGAGACAGACAAACTCGGGACGACTGTGGTTCCAGGACGTGACCTTGCAGGACATCTCCGGCACGCGCATCCGCAACGCGATCGCCAAAGGGGAATCGGTGCAGGGGCTTCTGCCGGATGCCGTGTGGGAGTACATCCGCCATGAGGGAATCTATCAAGGCCCAGAGGAATAATGCAGACCAGACAGGTACGTAAACTGATCAATGAAGCGCTGAGCGACGCGAAGGCCAAAGACGTCGTCGTGCTGGACGTACGCAAGGTCTGCGATTTTACCGATTACATGGTGATCGTCAGCGGTACTTCCAACCGCCACGTGGTTACCGTCGCGCACAAGGTAATCGATAAACTTCGCAGACATGGCCGCAAGCCCGGCGGGGTGGAAGGAGCGGATGTCGGCGACTGGGTGTTGATTGATTACGGTGACGTGGTGGTCCATGTGATGAGAAATCAGACGCGTGATTTTTATAACCTTGAAAAACTCTGGGGCGAGGGCAAAAAGGTGGGGCTGGTCGGCAGGTAGATACCCGCTGTGGAGACGCCCAGGCTGAAAAGTATTCAGGCATGCAAATACACATCATCGCAGTGGGACGGCGTATGCCCGATTGGGTTAATGCCGCCTACGAAGATTATGCCAAACGCCTTCCGCCGCAGTGTCGCCTGAGGCTGCGGGAAATTCCCGCCGGCAGGCGCACCAAGGGGGCGGATATCGGGCGACTGGTGCAGGAGGAGGGCGCACGCCAGATGGCGGCGGTTCCCGCCGGTTGCCGGGTGATTGCGCTGGAAACCGCCGGAAAACAAATGAACACGCAGCAGCTTGCTGAAAATTTGGAATCCCAGTTGGCAAGGGGCGAAGACCTGGCCTTGCTGATCGGCGGACCGGAGGGATTGGCGCGTGCATGCGTCGATAAGGCCAATGAGGTGTGGTCCCTTTCCCGCCTCACTCTGGCCCATCCGCTTGTCAGGGTGGTGCTGGCCGAACAGTTGTATCGCGCCTGGAGCATCATCAACCATCTGCCGTATCATCGGTAAGTACGGACCTGGAACCTGACGCTTGCCGTTTGATACAAAAATTTACCTTGCCTCAAAAAGCCCGCGCCGGCAGGAATTGCTTCGCCAACTGGGAATCGAATTTGAAATATTTCCGGCGGAGATCGTCGAAGTAAAACGGCAAGACGAAAGCCCGGAGGATTACGTCACGCGTATGGCGGCGGACAAGGCGCGGGTTGCGGCCGAGCTTATCAAAAAACGCAATTTGCCGTTGCGCCCGGTGCTGGGCGCCGACACCGAGGTGGTATTGGACGGAGATATCCTTGGAAAGCCCCGCAATCGTACGCATGGCATGAGAATGCTACGGAATCTCTCCGCAAGGACCCATGAGGTGTTAACGGCCGTTACCCTGTGGCATGAGGATGTAGAATACTCCGCGCTTAACAAAAATCTTGTCACCTTCGGCCCATTGACCGATGATGAGATTCGGCGTTACTGGGAAACCGGTGAGCCTATCGACAAGGCGGGCGGTTATGCGATTCAGGGACGCGCCGCGGCGTTTATTTCACGCATGGAGGGAAGTTATTCCGGAATTGTCGGCCTGCCTTTGTATGAATTTAGCTGCTTATTAAAAAAGATCGGAACAGAGCAAGCGTGAGTGAAGAAATTCTGATCAATGTGACGCCCCAGGAAACCCGCGTGGCGGTGGTGGAGAACGGCGTGCTGCAAGAGGTGCATATCGAACGCGCCCGCCACCGCGGGATCGTCGGAAATATTTATAAGGGCAAGGTTGTCCGGATACTGCCGGGCATGCAGGCGGCCTTTGTGGACATCGGCCTTGCGCGCACCGCTTTTTTGCATGCCTCCGATATCCACATCCCAAAAGACAATGCCCGGGATGCGCAAGCCCCCTTCCTCTCGCCGGACATGCAAACCCCGCAGGGGGAGGCAGATACGGCGCTGTCGCGGGAGGCAAAAAGTCGGGAGCGACCCTCGCCGGCGACGGCCAACGACGCCGACGGTAACCATCAGCGGATCCACGAACTGCTGCGCGAGGGTCAGGAAATCGTCGTGCAGGTGGTCAAGGATCCGCTCGGCAATAAGGGCGCGCGTTTGACCACCCATATTACGTTGCCGGCGCGCTACCTCGTGTACATGCCCTACACGTCGCACATCGGCATCTCGCAAAAGATCGGCGATGATGCCACGCGCCAGCGTCTTCGCGGTTTGATCAGGTCGGCGATGGAAGAAGGAGACGAAGGCGGTTACATCCTGCGGACGCTGGCCGAAACCGCAACAGAGGAAGAATTCAAGACCGATATCCGCTACCTGCGTCGTGTCTGGTCGGCGTGCCGGGAACAAATCAATACCGCTCCGCCCGGCGCCCTGATTCATGAAGACCTTGCGCTTGCGATTCGCACCATGCGCGATCTGGTGCGGGAAAATATCGAGAAGATACGCATTGACTCGCGTGAAACTTTTACCAAAGCGCGCGAGTTCGCGCGCGAATTCATTCCCGAGGTTGAAGATCGTATTGAATACTATCCGGGGGAGCGGCCCATCTTCGATTTGTATTCGGTGGAAGATGAAATACAAAAGGCCCTGGAACACAAGGTACCGCTTAAATCCGGCGGCCATCTGATTTTCGATCAGACCGAGGCCATGACCACCATCGACGTGAATACCGGCACCTACGTCGGCAAAAAAAATCTGGAAGAAACCCTTTTTAAAACCAATCTCGAGGCGGCGCAGGCGATTGCAAGGCAGCTTCGTCTGCGCAATTTGGGCGGCATAATAATCATCGATTTTATCGACATGGCGGTTGCCGAGCATCGGCGTCAGGTGTTGCGCGCCTTGGAAAAGGCCCTGGCCCGCGATCGCACGAAGGTATATATGGCGGAGATGTCCTCACTCGGCCTTGTGGAACTTACCCGCAAGCGCACCCGCGAAAGCCTGGAACGCGTGCTGTGCGAGCCTTGTCCGGCATGCGAGGGACGCGGTATGCTGAAAACGCCTCAGACGGTGTGTTATGAAATCTTTCGGGAGATTCTTCGTGAGGCCCGCCAATTCGGCGCCGATGAATATCTGGTTTTGGCCTCGCAGGTTGTCATCGACCTCCTGCTTGATGAAGAGGCGCCGAGCCTGATGGGATTGCAGGAATTTATCGGCAAACCCATCCAACTCAAGGTAGAGCCGTTTTATTTGCAGGAACAATACGATGTGGTTCTGATGTAAGGGGTTGACCGCGCCCGTCGAATCCAGCAACACGAAACTTCTTGCCGTTTCGTCAATCGTATTTTATACCCCGGACGTCCCTTCGTTATATCGCATCGGCCGACAAAGGACCAAAGTATATGCGCCGGTTTGTATGGGCCCAGACCGCTTTGCCGGTATTGAGGGGGATGCTTCCTTTTATTTTGGTCGGAATGCGGCAGAATAACGATATTCGGATATTTGACAGACCGGCGCAAACGGACCGACCTTATCGATGAGAAAGAAACTACACAGGTATGCCATCCATATCGGCCGGGCAACGCTGCACGTGGGCCGCTGGACATGGTATGCAAGCGCCGCCGTTCTGGCATTGGTTGCCATTGCCTTTACGCTCGTGCGGTTGTTGTTGCCGGGGCTGGCTGAAAAAAAGGCGGACATTGAGTCATACCTAAGTCGCAAATCCACCCACGAGGTACGCATAGAAAAACTTGCTACTTATTGGGACGGCCTGGCTCCCGGTTTGCATGTCCAGGGGTTGCGGGTTTTCCCCAAGGACAGTTTGCGGCCCGCCATTCGCCTGAACGATCTTCGAATCAGTCTGGCATTGTTGCCGTTGCTGAGAGGCGACGTGGTGATCAACAGTCTGGTGTTGAGCAAACCGAGCCTGGCATTCGAGCGGCTGGCCGACGGGCGTTTCCGGATTTCCGGATTTGACCCGATTCGCACCGGCAAACGCAGGGGGAATGAGAAGTTCATAGACTGGTTGTTCAAGCAAAAGAGGCTGGTGATTCGGGACGGCGAGTTGCAATGGTTCGACCACATGGATCCGACCGCGGTTCTGCACCTGTCGCAGGTTAACATGGACCTGCGCAATGCCGGCGATCGACATCGTCTCGGAATCAGCGCCGTTTTTCCCTCCAAGGTTTGCCGGGACTGCTCCCTGATTATGGACGTCACCGGAAATCCTTTGGTCGACCGGGAATGGAGTGGAGACATTTATCTGCGCGCCGCGGATCTGAATTTAAGCGCCCTGCCTCTAATCGCGCGGGAAAAAATGCCTCCCGACTTTAAGGGAAAATTCAATGTTCAGTTGTGGACGAAATGGAAACAAGGACGCCCGCGTTCCGTGCAGGGCAACATGGCCGTTTCCCGCCTGAGGCTGCCGATTCCAGGCCTGAAAACGGCGATGTCGGTCCGACAGTCCAGCGCCGAAATAAATTGGCAGGGAGATATGAAAAAGTGGCGCCTGGAACTCAGGGATCTCATGCTCGGCTTAAGCCGTCCCTCATGGTCGGCCGGCCTCCTGCGCATCGCTTATGGACCCGGCAAGAGTTCGGTACAGGTCGGATATCTTGACGTCGATGATCTGGCCGGCTTTATCAGTAATATAAAAAAAGAACACAAGTTCCTGAAATTCCTGACCAGCGTGAAACCCGGCGGCGCGGTCAATAATCTTAAATTCGACATGAAGGGGGCGTGGTCGGCGCCAGAGGATTTTTCGCTGGAGGCGGATGTCGTTCGCGTTAAGTTTCGTCCTTACAAGAAATTTCCAGGAGTTCGAAATTTAAGCGGCCGGTTTGTCGTGCAGAAACGGTCAGGCGTATTTTATTTGGATTCAACGGATTTTATTCTTGATTATCCGCGCATATTTCGTTCTCTGATTGATGCCAAGCGCGTCAGCGGCCGTCTGAACTGGGAGAAACTGGCCGATCACTGGAAAATAGAAGGCGATAATTTGCGCGTGGTCGGTGATGACGGCCGTGGCGTCGGAAAGATGACGTTGCGGGTTCCGGTGGACCGGACGAATTCGCCGTTCCTGAAATTGCGCGTGGATTTTAATGACGGTAACGGCGCGCACGCCAAGCGTTACTATCCTCCTCGTTACCTCTCTCCGTCTACGCTGGCGTGGATGGAGCGGGCGTTTGCCGGCGGCCGCATCACCTCGGGATACCTGGTATACGAAGGAAACACGCGGGAATTCCCCTTTCGCGACGGTAACGGAAAATTTATTATCCGCGGCCGTGTGAGTGACGGCGTTTATAACTATCTTCCCGGGTGGACGCCGATCAGAAAAATCGAGGCCGATGTCATGGTTAATAATGACGACATACTGGTGACCGGTTACGGGAAAATCGGGAAGCTGGACTTAAACCAGGTGGTCGTGCAGGCACGGTTTTTCGCCGGCGCCGATCGCCGTAAAGGCTCTAGCGCGCGAAGGGCAAGAGCGGCCGTTGTCAGGAAAAAACGAAACGTACGGGTGAGCGGGAAGTTGGTGGGGCCGGTAAACGAAACCCTCAAAATCTTACGCGGCATAGAGCCCGAGAAGGAAAGGGAAAAATGGGCAAGATATATTCCTTCGGGCATTGAAGGGGCGGGAAACGGCTCGCTCAGCCTGAGCCTTTCCATTCCGGTGCCGAATCCGGAGAAGGTAGGCATAAAAGGAGAGTATCGCTTTCTAAACGGCGGCCTGATGTTTTCCGGAACCAAGATCGGGATCGACGCGATCAATGGCCGCGTGCAATTCACCGAGGCCGGCATTCAGGGTGGAAATCTTCGCGGCAAGCTTATGGGCGAGGATATGGTGCTGACGGCGGTGAATGAAAAGGGGAAATTTCTGATTCACGCCCAGGGAAGAATTACCGCCCACGGTTTTGCACATGCCCTTGTCCCCCGCGTTGCGAGATACGTCACCGGCGGCGCCGACTGGCATGCAACGTGGCAATCCAGCAGGGGAAAGGGAAATCTTGACGCCCGCGTGGCATTGCAGAACATCAAGGCCAAACTCCCTCCGCCGCTCAACCGGCCCAAAGGAATCGTGAAACAGAACCTCGTCATCAAGACCGAACTGGCCGGGCGTAACCGCCATATCATTTCACTGGATGCAGGCAGCAGGATTCGCGGCAAGCTTGTGTTTGACCGACGAAATAACATCTGGGGTTTCAGCAGGGGGCGCATCGGTTTTGGCGAGAAACGCACTGTATGGCCGAAAGGAAAGGGATTGCATTTGAATGCGCGCATGGACGCAGTGGATATTGATCAATGGTGGCCTCTCTTGGGTGACGGTACCGGGAATATGCCGGATTTTCTCACACGTATCAGCACGCAATTCAAATCGTTTGATATGTTGGATCGTCGGTTTGGAAAGCTCTCGCTCGACATGGTCCCTGAAAAAAACGGATGGCGCGGTATGATCAGGGGTACAAACGCCGTCGGCACAGCCCGGATCATAAAGAAAAAATCAGCGACCGAGATTTATCTGGACCTGGCGCGCCTAAGACTGCCCGACAAGAAACATCAAGGCAGGGACACGGATGTTGATCCCCGAAGGTTGCCGACGCTGGGCATTCGCAGCAAGTCCTTCCAGGTGAAAGAAAAAAAATTGGGCCGGCTTGATTTTCTGGCCAGGCCCGTTGATGACGGGTGGGAATTCGTGCGCCTGAACCTGACGCGGCCGGAGATGAAACTTCGGATGAATGGAAAATGGCGCATTCG